>CALJIU010000314.1 GCA_937974055.1 uncultured Neomegalonema sp.
CGCGCAGGTAAACGAGATGGACGGCTTCTTTCTGACCGGACGCGAGGCCGACCCCGATTTCGACTGGAAGAAGCTGGAGGGGGCAGAGGTCGTGCTGTTCGGCGGGGGGCAGCCGCTGGTGATGTTCAAATGGGCGTGCCATAGCGCGGGGATCGACTTCGATGCGATCAAGGCCGTGACTGTAGGCGGGGCGGCGGATATGGACCGCGCTTTTCGCGAGGGTCAGGGGCAATATGTGCAGCAGCAGGGACCGTTTCCGCAGCAATTGGAGGCGGACGGGGCCGGGCATGTGGTGGCGCAGGTCGGGCCGATGGTCGGGCCTTGCGGATTTTCATCGCTCGCCGCCCTGCCCGACTGGCTGGAGACGGATATGGCGGCGGCGTTTACGCGGGCCTATGCCAAGGCGCGGCTGTATATGAACGAGGAAAACGCGGGCGAGATCGCGAAATCCATGAAGCCGTTCTTTCCGAAGATCGACGAGGCGGTGCTGGCCGATTGTATCGGGACGTATCAACGCCTGGGCAACTGGACGCCCCATGTCGAGATCACGCAGCCAGCCTATGAGGCGATGCTCGATATCTATCAATATGCGGGCGGGTTGTCGGAGCGGTTCGCGTATGACCAGGTTTGTGCATTGCCACCGGTGGGGTGATGCGGCGGGGATGAGGGGGTTGACAGTTGGTTCTTGATGTGGATATTTGTTCATGATTTGTCTTCAGGAGCAGTATCCCATTTCCTACGATTGGCCCCTTTGCATCAGTGTTCAGAAGACAGCGCTTTTGCGGGTGCTGGCGCGGTTGTCGTCGCGGTTGGGCGATGCCGAAATGGTCGAGCGGATCGTGTTGGTGGGATTGTTTGCCATTCTGCGGCCCGCCGAAGCGGCGGCGCGGCGCTTGATCGCGATTGCGGCGCATGGGCTGACGGTCGCGGCACCCGTGAAGCGGGCCGGACCCTGCGCGCCGATTCTGAAAGGGGCAGGAACGGCGGCCCGCCTGCCCTGCTTCGCGCTGTTCGATCCGCGCCGAAAGGTCGGCACGAAACGGCAGCGTCGTGGTGGCACGAATGCTGGGGTCTGGTTGCTCGATGGGCTGGACGACAGGCCGGGTCGCCGCGTGCCGCCCATGCCGGACGACCCGATGGCAGCCGCGCGGTTGCGGCGACGGCTGGCGGCGGTGATCCATGCCCTCGACACCATTCCGAAACAGGCACGACGGTTGGCCGGGCGTTATCTGAAGCAGGAAAGGCCGATTCGTCCGATGCGTCCGGGCAGACCGCCGGGATACAGGGCGCGGGGCAAACGGGAGATCGACGTGATTCTCTTGGATTGCCACCAACTCGCCCTGATCGCGCTGGCGGAACCTGTTGCCGGGCGTGCGTAGGGATGGCTGATTTGCGGGCAGTTTGTCCGTATACAGATTATATTCGCCAATAAAAGCCCCTCGCATCGGAATGCGAGGGGAAGGAACAGGGGAACAGGGAGTGCGTGCCTATCTGCCGGATGGACCGGCGCGGTCACCGAACAGACGGGCTTACGCGGCTTCGTAGCGATCAAATTTCATCGTTTTCTTCACGCTGAGGGTCATCACGTGATGCTGGCGCGCGGGGGCGGGGGTGGCGGCCCGTTGATCGGCAAGGATGCGCTGGATCTTGGCCTGACTGTCGATGCCGACGTTTTCCATCGCGTAGCCGGTGGCGGCGAAGGTGGTGGTTGCGGCGATCAGGGCGGAGACGAAGATGGCGGTTTTCATGGTCTTTCCTTTCGGGTTGCGGTCAATGTCTTTCGTGTTTCCTTGACAACGAAGATGGCGCGCAGGCCGAAGGATTGGAAATATCGTCTGGCTGTGGTTTCGATAGTTGAAGGCTATAGCCGCTGCCAACGCCGCAATTCTCAGGTTCCCGCCACCAATGTCGCCGTCATCCGGCGCAGTGTTGCGATGACGCTGTTGGCGACGATACGGCCCGTGCGGGGATTTTCCGGCGAGGGGACGTTGTTCATGGTCATGGTCGCCTCGCCGGAATCCGAGACGATGCTGACTGACTGGATATTGCGGTCGATGGTCGGATCGGCCCAGACCTCGACCCGCGTGCGATCCGGCCCGATACCGGCCAGCGCGAGGGCGGCGGCGACGTTGACATTGGCGGGAAATCCCGCTGCCGCCTGCCGCGCCGTGCCGCGCAGCACGCAAAGTGGCTGGGTCAGGTTGGCGATGTCGATGCCGTTCTCGATCAGATGCGGCGCACCGGCCAGCCCGCCGGGGGGCTTTCGCGTGGTGAGCGTGACCTCGTGGATGTCACCCTCGGCCATCGCACGGACGGTATCGAGACCGATAAGCGCGCCGGTGGGCACGACGATGCGCGCGCCGGTTTCGCTGGCGCGGTCGATCAGGTCGGGATGGGCGAGCAGCGCGCCGACCGATAGCGGGACGAGGCACCCTGCCCGCTCGATCACCGTCGCCGCCAACTCGGCGAAGACGGCGGCGGGGGCGCATTCCACCACGATATCGGCGGCGGCGGCCAGTTCGGCCAGCGGCAGCACATCCGGCGGCGCGGCGAATCCGGCAACCCGCTCGCGCGCCCTGTCGCGGTCATGCGCGGAGACGGCCACGAGCCGCATATCCGGCACCTGCCCCGCATCGAGCGCCTGCGCCGTGCGCATTCCGATGGCCCCAAGCCCCGCAACGGCCACACGTAAAGGTTTATTCGCCATACTCGATCTCTCCCGATTTCAGGACCACCCTGTTCATTTCTTGCACGATGTCGCAGAAAGGCGGAACGTGACAACTCTCCTTTCGTGCGAGGCCGCCATGACGATACAGACCATCGCGATTTTGATGCCCGGCGATATGGGCCACGCCGTCGGGCGAGCGCTGCGCGAGCATGGCTACGCGGTCATTACCGCGCTTGACGGGCGGGGCGAGCATACGCGGGCGCTGGCGGCGCAAGCGGGCTTGCGCGATGTGGGAACGCTGGATGCGGTGGTGGCCGAGGCCGATATGATCCTGTCGATCCTGCCACCGGCGGCGGCACTGTCGCAGGCCGAGGCGGTGGCGACGGCGATGCGCAATGCGGGCCGCACGCCGGTCTATGTCGATTGCAACGCGATTTCGCCGGAGACCGCGAAGAAGGTCGGCGCAGTGATCGCGGCGGCGGGCGCGCCCTTCATCGATGCGGGCATCATCGGACTGGCCCCCGGCAAGGGTGCGGGGCCGCGATTCTACGTCTCCGGCCCTGATATCGCGCCGATGCTGGCCCTTGATGGCAAGGGATTCTCGGTGATCGGGATGGGGGATGGCATCGGCGAGGCATCGGGGATGAAGATGGTCTATGCCGGGCTGACCAAGGGAACATGGACCCTGCACACCGCTGTTTTGCTGACCGCGCAGCGCCTTGGGGTGACCGGGCCGTTGCTGGAGGAATTCGCCCATAGCCAAGAGGCATCGCTGGGCACGATGCGCCGGATGGTGCCGTTCCTGCCCGCCGATTCCGCGCGATGGGTCGGGGAGATGGAGGAGATTTCGGCAACCTTTGCCGATGCGGGCGCGCCGTCCGGCTTTCATGACGGGGCCGCCGAGATATTCCGCCTGCTGGCGCAAACCCCCTTCGCCAGCGAAACGCGCGCCGATATGGACCGCAGCCGAACACTGGAAGACGCGCTCGCCGTCTATGCCGAGCACATGCCACCCAGAGCGAATTGCGTTTGACGTGAATCACAAAGCATTGGCATTCGCATACGTCTTGATGCGAATGCCGATCCAAGTAAAACGCAAATCGCTCTAAGACTTGAACCCGGAGACTACGATGATCGACTTCTACACTTGGACGACCCCCAATGGCCGCAAAGTCTCGATTTTGCTCGAAGAATTGGGTGTCGAGTACACCGCCCACGAGATCAATATCGGGCAAGGCGACCAGAAAACCCCCGAATTCCTCGCCATCAGCCCGAATAACAAGATCCCCGCCATCGTGGACCATGACAATGGGCTGAAGCTGTTCGAGTCCGGCGCGATCATGCTGTATCTGGCGGAAAAGCATGGCAAGTTCATGCCCACCGACCCGCTGCAAAAGGCCCGCGCCTACGAATGGCTGATGTGGCAGATGGGCGGTTTCGGGCCGATGCTGGGCCAAACCCACGCTTTCCACCACTTTAACAAGGGCAAGTCCGATTGGGGCGAGGACCGCTTTCTGACCGAGACGAAGCGCTTGTATGGCGTGCTGAATACGCGGCTGGAAGGGCGTGATTATATCGTCGATGAGTATTCGATCGTCGATATGGCCTGCTGGCCTTGGGCCTCGCGCTATGAGTGGCAGGATATCGACCTCGCCGACTTCCCCAACGTGCAGGCATGGTACAAGCGCATTGCCGAGCGCCCCGCCGTGCAGAAGGGGTACCATGTGCCGAAAAAGGTTGGGGAAATCCCGGCGGGCTGACGGGTGGCATCGCCTGAATTGCTGGCGCTTATTGTCCTGACATTTTTTGTCGCCGGTTTGATCAAGGGAACGGTGGGGCTGGGCCTGCCCATCGTGGTGCTGGTCTTTCTTGCCGTCCCTTTGGGCATCACACAGGCGATTGCGCTGATGCTGATACCCGGTATCGCGACAAACCTGTTCCAAGCCTTTGTCGGGCCTGACTTTTTTGGCCTGTTGCGACGGCTGTGGAGCTATTTGCTCGCCTGTATCATCGGGATCGGAATCGGCGTCAATCTGCTGTCGACGGTATCGCAGGACGGGGCGTTGGCTACGCTGGGATTGATGCTCGCGCTGTATTCGGCCTTCAGCCTACGCAGCCCGCAAATTAGGCCACCGGGGCGGTACGAGGGGCTGCTATCGCCAATCATGGGTGGCACGGGGGGCGTAATTTTTGGGGTGACGGGCACCTTTATCATCCCCGGCATCATCTACCTGCAAGCGCTGGGCCTGAAGAAAGATAAGCTGGTACAGGCACTTGGTATCACTTTCATCACACTGAATATCACCTTACTCAGTGCGTTTCTGACCAAGGGATTCGTCGCCTCGGACAACATCGCGCTGTCCTTTGCCTGCATCCTGCCCACCGCGATTGGCCTGTGGCTGGGGCAGCGGGTGCGGCATAGGGTATCCGAAGCGGTGTTTCGCACGGTTTTCTTCTGGGCATTGCTGGCGGCGGGATTGTATTTTATCTGGGCTGGATGGTCTTGAAATCGCGGGAAGAATCGGTGAGCAGCTATGATGTTTTGATCGCGGGGGGAGGCAATGCCGCCCTTTGCGCCGCCATCGCAGCCGCGAAAGGGGGCGCGTCCGTCTGCATCGTGGAGGCCGCCCCGAAGGATTGGCGCGGCGGCAATACCCGCCACACCCGCAATTGCCGCCTCGCCCATGACGAAGCCAATGCCACCCTGACCGGTCCCTATCCGGTCGAGGAGTTCTGGGACGATCTACAGCGCGTGACCAAGGGCCATACCGACGAGGAATTGGCCCTGATGACGCTGGAACGATCAAAGGAATTGTGGGATTTTCTGAGCGAAAGCGGTGTGCATTTTCAGCCATCGCTCGGCGGTACGCTGTCGCTGGGCCGGACGAATGCGTTCTTTCTTGGCGGGGGGCGCTCGATGCTCAACGCCCTTTATATCACCGCCGAAGATTTGGGTGTCACCGTCCATTACGACACGCGCATTTCGTCGCTGGAGATCGAAGACGGCTTTTTTATCGCCGCCGAAACGACCCGCGATTGGCAGACCGATACGCCGATAACCGGGCGCATCGAAGCCCGCTGTTTCGTCGCGGCGGCGGGGGGATTCGAGGCGAATATCGACTGGCTGAAGGATGCATGGGGACCGGCGGCGGAGAACTTTCTGATCCGTGGCACGCCCTATAATACCGGCGGCGTGTTGCGCCTGCTGCTGGATGCGGGGGTGCAGCGGGTTGGCGAGCCGGACCAATGCCACGCCGTTGCCGTGGATGGTCGCGCGCCGAAATTCGATGGCGGCATCGTCACCCGCCTCGATTGCGTTCCCTTCGGCATCGTTCTGAATGCGCGGGGCGAGCGATTCTATGACGAGGGTGAGGATTTCTGGCCGAAACGCTACGCGATCTGGGGTCGCCTCGTCGCCGCGCAGCCGGAGCAAGTGGGCCATGTGCTGATCGACGCGAAGTCCTTCGATCTGTTCATGCCCTCGGTCTTTCCGCCGGAAAAAGCCGACACGATCGAGGAACTTGCCGCGAAGATCGGCCTCGACCCCGCCAACGTTCGTGGCAGTGTCGATGCCTTCAACGCCGCCTGTATCCCCGGCGATTTCGATCATACGGTCCATGACGATTGCCGCACCGAGCGACTGGACCCGCCCAAATCTCACTGGGCGCGCCCCCTCGATACCGCGCCCTACTATGCCTATACCCTGCGGCCCGGCATCACCTTTACGTATATGGGTGTGCGCGTGAATCGCGATGCGCGGATGGTGATGGCGGATGGCACCGCCTCGCCCAACCTGTTCGCCGCCGGTGAGATTATGGCGGGGAATATCTTGGGCCAAGGATATCTGGCGGGAATCGGCATGACCATCGGTTCGGTCTTTGGCCGCATCGCGGGCGAGCGTGCCGCGCAGTATGTCAGGAATTGACCGCATGACCGCAATCGACCTCGCCGCCCTGGCCACCGCCCCACAGCAAGAAGTCGCCCGGCAGATGGGCGTGTGCAATGCCTGCCGTTACTGCGAAGGGCTATGCGCCGTCTTCCCGGCGATGGAGCTGCGCCGGACCTTTGCCGCCGGGGATGTCGATTATCTCTCGAACCTCTGCCATAATTGCGGAGCATGTTATTTCGACTGCCAATACGCCCCGCCACACCCCTTCGCCGTCAATGTGCCCAGCGCGATGGCGGCGTTGCGCGAAGAAAGCTACGCCCGCCATGCATGGCCGCCCGTGGCCGCGACGCTGTTCGAGCGGAATGGCATGACCGTAACCCTCGCGCTGATGCTGGCGGTGGCCGTCTTCATCGGTGGTTTCGTTTGGGCGTCGGACCCCGCCGCCCTGTTTGCCAGTGGTTTGGAGGCGGGGGCCTTTTACCGGGTCATGCCACACAACACGATGGTCGTGATTTTTGGCGGCGCTTTCGCTTTTGCGATCTTCGCCAGCATGATGGGTGTCATCCGGTTTTGGCGCGCGGCGGGGCCGATGCCGGTGACGCTGCGCAGCCTGTGGCGGGCCTTTGGCGATGCATCGCGCCTGCGCCATCTCGATGGCGGCGGCATGGGATGCATGACCGAGAACGAGCGCCCCTCGGACAAGCGCAAGCTATACCATCACCTCACGTTTTACGGCTTTTTGCTGTGCTTCGCGTCGACCAGTACCGGCACGATTTTTCACTACCTGCTCGACTGGCCTGCCCCGTATCCGTGGTGGAGTCCGGTCAAGATTTTTGGCGTGCTTGGCGGTATCGGGCTGACGATTGGCGCGGCGGGTCTGTTGATCGAGCGCCGCCGCAAGCACCCTGCCCTGCGCTCCGGCGGTGATGGCGGCTTGGGGCAGGCCTTTATCTGGACGCTGTTTTTGCTCGGCTCGACTGGGTTGGTGCTGACCGCGCTGCGCGCGACCCCGGCGATGGGTATCTTGTTGGCGATCCATCTCGGCGTCGTTTTCGCGTTCTTCGTCACGATGCCGTACGGCAAGTTCGTCCACGGCCTTTACCGCACCGCTGCCCTCGTTCGCCATGCGCATGAGCAGGCCAGCATCAAGTGAGCGGCCACGGCAGATCGGCGTAGCCTTGCAGCAGTCCCGGCGGAAAATCACGGTTCAACACGCCCGCCATCAGGCACATGAACCCGATGCCCAAGGCGGAGAGGAACAGCGTTCGCCCCCAAGACAGACCCGCCCGCACCCGCAGGAACATTACAAGGAACACCGCCAGCGCAAGGATGAACCCCATCAGCGCCGACAGCACCAGCAGCATCGCGAACCATGCCAGTGTACCCCATAATCCATGCGGCGCGTTCGCATCCTCGCCCCCCGCCTCGCGATCCGCAAACAGGGGCGATGTCTCCTCCGCCCGCATCATCTGCACCAGCATCGCGACACAGCACGCAATGGCGACCGATGAAACGGTCAGCGGGAATATCTTGTCCCCCATCATGCGGATCGTGAAGGCATCATACCACGCCACGCACAGGTAGGCCGTCACGCAGAGCAAGAAGATCAGCGGCGCGCGTTTTGCCCCCGTCTCCACCGCGCCCTCAGGCAAAATCTGCTTGGCTTGACGGATGCCGACGACGACCGACACCACGATAATCGCCAACAGAACCAGCGTAATCGGCGTCGCGATATAGTCGAACCCCGCCTCGAAACTGCGCCGAAACTTTGACGAGGCGATCTGATGCGCCATGTTGGAGTAGTTCTCGGCCTGATCGGCGAGCACGAAGCCGATGAGGAAAGCGGGCCGCGACCAATCGAACCGGCGGAGCAGGATGCCGAGAAGGCCGATCCCGAACAGTGCCAGCAAATCGCCCAAGGACTGACGCGACTGGAACGCCGCGAACGAGATCATCATAAACAGGAACGGCGCGAGCAGCGTGAAGCGGATGGTCGTCAGCTTGGCAATCGGTCCCGACAGCGCGATGCACAAACCCGCCCCAACCACATTGGCCAGCGCCAGCGACCAGACGATTGTGTAGGTTATGTCGAGATCGTTCGAGATAAGCTGCGGACCGGCATCATAGCCCAGCAGCGCCATCCCGCCGATGAACACCGCCATCGAGCCGGAACCGGGGATGCCGAAGATCAGGGTCGGCACCAATCCGCCGCCCTCCTTGGCGTTGTTCGAGCTTTCCGGTCCGATCACACCACGGATATCGCCCGACCCAAAGCCGGTCTTGTCCTTGGCGGATTGCACGGTGTGGCCATAGGCGATCCAATCCACGACCGACCCGCCCAAGCCCGGTATAACACCGACGATAACGCCGATGATCGAACAGCGGATCGACAGCCAGATATTCGCAAACCAGTCGCGCACGCCATCGAACCAACCGGAACCCAAGGTCGCATCGCGTGCAATCGCTCGGTCCTGCCGCAGCAGCGCGACGATCTCAGGGATGGCAAAGATGCCCAAACCGACGATCACCAGCTTGAACCCATCCATCAGATAGGGCGTGTCATAGGTGGACATGCGCAGACTGCCGCCCGCCGCCGCCTCGCCGATCGTGCCGAGCATCAGGCCCAAGCAGGCGGCAGCAACCCCCTTGAGCGGTACCCGCCCCGCCAGCACCGCGACCATCGACAGGCCAAGCACCGTAATCATCAGCATTTCAGGCAATCCGAACGCCAGCACCAATGGGCGCGCGATCAGGATGAAGAAGGTCAGAACCGTCGCGCCCAGCAATCCGCCAAATAGCGAGGATGCAAAGGCCGCAGATAATGCCCGTGCCGCTTCGCCCTTTTTCGCTAGTGGAAACCCGTCCAGCACCGTCGCCTGTGATGCCGATGAACCGGGTATGCCCATCAACACGCTAGCAAAGGTATCCGAGGTCGGGATCACGGCGATCAACCCAACCATCAAAGCGAGGCCCGCAACCGGCTCCATCCCGAAGATGAATGGCAACACAAGGGACAGTCCCGCAATGCCACCCAATCCAGGAAACACCCCTACCGACAATCCGAGAAGCACGCCGAGGATCAGAAACATGATCTGACGTGGTTGTAGGATCAGCGCGAATGCTTCGCTAAGCGCCGGCAGCGCGGTGGCGAGCAGGTCCATCGGGCATCTCCGTCATGTGTGGAATGTCGTATCGACGGCCTCTTTGCGAGCGATCGTTATAGGATCGCCGCCGCGCATCGTGATGCAGGACATCTTTGGTCGAGAAAAACCCGACCCAAGGCCGGGGTAGCGCCATTCCCCGCCGCGACGGGGAATGGCAGGCTTGCATGTGAACGCCTTATTTCAGCGTTACGCCGTAGCGTTCTTCCAGCCAGTTGATCACGAACGCCTTCGCTTCCGCCGGAACCTGCGTTCCCTGCTTCAACGTCGCTTTCGCCATGTCGCCCGTCATCTGCGGATAAACGCCAAGGCGCTTTTTCGAGATTTCGGCGAAATCATCGCGGGCATGGACCTTCTGGAAGGCGTTCGAATACGTCTCGATCATCTCTTCCGTCGCGCCTTTGGGCAGGAAGACCATCTTTTGTGCGGGGAACCCGGCGATGAAAAAGGCTTTCCACGCCTCCCAACGCTCGCCTTTCGTCTCGCATCCGGGCGTCACGTCGCAGACTTCCTTGAACGTGCGGATATCTGGGAAAGTCGGATCGCGGACGATATTGCCGTCCTCATCCAGCGCGCCCCAAGTCATCATCGGCACGGCCTTGCCTTCTTCCACCAGCGGCATCACGCCTTTCAAGAACGACGAGGAGGTTTGGTAGTCGATATTGGCTTCGCCACGCTCGAACATCAGGCGTCCGTCACCGCGTCCTTTGATACCGAATACCGGCTCGACATTCAGACCCAGCATCTCCCACGCCAGCAGCGGCACGAGGTCGAGGCGCGTTGCACCCTGCGAGCCGTAGATGAAGTCGATATCCTTCAAGCCGCTCGCATCGCCGTCGAATTTCTCCGCCAGATCGGGCGGCAGATAGGCGACACCGCCGGTGCCGGATGCCAGAACGACATTCCAATCTGCATAATCATAGCGCACACGCGGATCGCCCAGCAGGAACGGGAATTGCGTCGAGCCGGAGGAGCCGAAGATCGTCTTGCCATCGGCTTTTGCCTGAGACGCGAACCAATTCGCCCCCTTAGTCGAGCCTGCGCCGGGCATGAACTTCACAACCACCGTCGGCTCACCGGGCAGCGCCTCGGCCAGCAGGGGCGCGTAGAAATTCGCCCATTTTGCCGAACCACCCGATTCGGAGAACGGGATCACCCACTCGACGGTTTCGCCGGACAGGTCCATCTCGGCATGGGCGGCCCCGGTCAAGCCCATGGCCACCAGAATCGCGCTGGCCGTGCGCGTCACCGTCCGGCGGGTCGTGGAAAGTAAGGACATATAGTCGTCTCCCTTTAGCGCGGGCCTTCTGCGCGGCCCGTCGATTTCATCGGACGACACCTACTTGGCATCGCCACATTGGGGGACTTTGCAACAACACCACGCGCAAACGCAAATGCAGATCGCCTCAGCGTTCGGTCAATTTGAGTTCGATACGACGGTTACTGGCATAGGCTTCGGCGGTGCGGGCATTCGTGATCGGCTGAAACTCACCAAAGCCTGTGGGAGCAAGGCGACGGGGCGCAATCCCATGCTCGTCGATCAAGTAACGCGCAACCGACAAGGCACGGGCTTGCGACAATTCCCAGTTATCACGGAACCGGCTTCGCCCCGGCGCAAGGCCACGACGGTCGGTATGGCCATCGATCCGCAATATCCAATCGAGATCATCGGGAATATCGCGCGAAATCTCGATCAGGATACCTGCGAATTTGCCCAATTCCCGCTCGCCTTCCTCATTCAGATCGGCGGAGGCTGGCTCGAACAGAACCTCAGACTGGAAGACGAAGCGGTCGCCCTTGATGACGATCTCATCCCGCCCAGATAGGGCCGCCTTGACCCGACCGAAAAATTCGGAGCGGAAATCGGATAATTCATCGACCTGTTCTTCCAGCAGCGCATTCTTCTCAGCCAGCGCCGTATTGAGGCGTTCGCCAAGACTGGCGATCTCATCGCCCTTGCGGTCGCTGTCGATTTCGAGCGATGCGCGTTCGGCCTCCGACGTTTGAAGCTGCGCGTCAAGCGCCGCGAGTTGCTGCCGCAATGCGCGGGTTTGCTCGTTCAGCAAGGCGAGTTGCTTTTGCTCCTCCGCCGATGCCTCGCCCAAGGTGGCGAGTTCGGATTTGGCCATCGCGAGCATGATCTCGCGCTCCTCCAGCTTTTCGCCGGTTCCCGCCAAACGTTGCTTCAATTCCCCTTCGGCTTCGCGGGCGGCGGCGAGCAATAGCAATGTTTCTTCGGCCTTTGCGCGCTGTTCATCGAGGGACAGTTCCATCGCCGTCAATTCGGTCTGCGACTCGGTCAGCCGCGTGCGCA
>CALJIU010000315.1 GCA_937974055.1 uncultured Neomegalonema sp.
GCCCTGCTGCGCGTCATCGTCGAGATGATCGCCATGCTCGGCGGGGTGTCGGTCGAGACGGTGACGCGGCGGGTGCATCTGGCGGTGCTGGAACGGCTACAGCCTGCGGAATCCGCCGCGCGGCGGTTGATTGCGGCGCTGGCCCACGGGATAAGCGTCACGATGCGGGCCAAACGGGCGATGCCAAGTGGCGGGATCGCGGGGAAGGGCGGGACGGGGGTGCCGTGCTTTGCGCTGTTCGATCCGCGCAAACGCATCGGGCCGGTCAAGAAGCACCCGCCGGGGCGGGGACCGGGGGTCTGGTCCTTCGATGACCCTTGCGAACGGATGCCGGACCGCCCTGCCCCATCGCCGGATGATTCAGTGGATGCGGCCCGGTTATGCGCGCGAATACAGGCATTGCGGGCCGCGTTGAAGGATTTGCCGCGACAAGCACGGCGGCTGGCACGGGCGATGGCGCGCAAAACCTTTCCGAAGCGGGCGATGCGGCCCGGTCGCCCACCGGGTCACCGCACGAAATGGCGGCATCCGGTGGATGAGTTGCTGGCGGAATGTCAGGAATTCGCCTTGCTGGTGCTGGCCGGATTGATCGCGGCTCCATCGATCAAACCGCCGTGATTCTTGTCGTGTCGATGGCTCTGCGCCCCTGCCGGTGGAATCCGGGAGGCGCTTTGTCGTGCCTAACCCTCCGGGCAAGCGAGGGCGTCGAATTGTGCCTTGGCCTCATCGATTTCGGCAATGCCATAGGCATCTTCATAGCCCGCAACCGTGCCATTGGCGCGGGGGGCGGAGAAATATTCGACCATGATCAACTCACCATTGAAGACGACCGTGGTGGTCGCGCCGTCCTTGCAGACCCGCTCGGCAAGAACCTTGCGCTCGGTCGGCTGCGGCATCTGCTGTTGCTGCTGGGCGAGTGCCGGGGCGGCGGGGGCGAGGAGCGCGGCGGAAATTAGAAGCGTTTTCATCGGGGTGGTCCTGTGGGTAGGGTCGGCATTCGTGATCTGCTTATCATCACGAATCTGTGAAAACAGTAACGATCGGCTGGAGGCAAGGCGATGAATTTTGCGGCGGGGGTGACGCTGGTCGGGGGGGCGGCCTTTGCGGCGGATGATCTGGCGCGGGCGCAAGCATTGGCTGCACATGTGGTGGCGGCGGATGGGGGGGCCGATGCGCTGGCGGCGCTGAATGTGGTGCCGGAGGCGGTGGTCGGGGATATGGATTCGCTGCGTTCGGCGGTGCCTGCGGGGGTGCGGGTGCTGCGGTTGGCGGAGCAGGAAACGACGGATTTCGAGAAATGCCTCGCCCATGTGGATGCGCCCTTCTACGTCGGCGTCGGGTTCATCGGCGGGCGGCTGGACCATACGCTGGCGGTCTTGCACGGGTTGGTGCGGCATACGGGCGGGCCGGTCGTGCTGATCGGGGAGGCGGATGTGGTGTTTGCCGCGCCGCGCGATTGGTCGATGGACATGGCAGCGGGGGCGCGGGTGTCGTTCTTTCCGGTGATGCCTTGCCGGGGGGTGGAATCGGCGGGGCTGCGTTGGCCTATCGATGGGCTGGCGCTGGCAGCGGGGGCGCAGATCGGAACGTCGAACGAGGCGCTGGGCGGGCGGGTTTCGGCGGCCTTCGACGGGCCGGGGGTCGTGACGATCCTGCCGAAAGCCTATGTCGAGGCGGTGGTGGGGAGTTTGGTGGAGGAGATTTGACGCGCGCCCTATTCCTCCAACTCGGTATCCCAATACAGGTAATCCAGCCAACTGCCATGCAGATGGTTGGGAGGGAATTTGCGGCCCGTGTTCTGAAGCTGCATCGCGCTGGGGCGGAATGCCTTGCGGCGCAGGGTCATGTTGGAGCGGGCGAGGTCGTGGTTGGCCTTGCGCAGGTTGCAGGAGGAGCAGGCGGCGACGACGTTATCCCATGTCGTCCGGCCCCCGCGCGAGCGGGGGATGACGTGGTCGAAGGTCAGATCGCCCTGCACACCGCAATACTGGCAGGTGAATTCATCCCGCAAAAACAGGTTGAAGCGGGTGAAGGCCGGGTAGCGGGCGGGCTGCACATATTCGCGCAAGCTGACCACACTGGGCAAGCGCATGGTGTGGTTGGGACTGTGAACCTCGGTCTCGTATTCGGAGACGATGTTCACGCGGTCGAGGAAGACGGCCTTGATGGCATCCTGCCACGGCCAAACGGACAGCGGGAAGTAGGAGAGCGGACGATAATCGGCATTGAGGATAAGCGCAGGGTGATCGCGAAACGCCGTGCGCGACTGTACGCGCTGCGTCAGGCTTTCGATTGTCGGGAGTTCTGCAGCCATGTCTCCACCTTTTCCCCCAAGCGCAGGGGCATATCTTGCTCTCTTTACGTTCCACTACCCCAGATGTGTGACGTGTTCATGTCGTGCGGTCAACCCTGCGCTCTGCGGCGAGAACGCAGAAGGGCCGAGGCGGGCAGCGAGAGGGCGAAACCGGCGGCGCTGACAGCGACGATCGTGGGGCCTGCGGGGGTGTCCCATTGGAAGGCGGCGAGCAGGCCGAAAACGGCGGCGAGGGCGGCGAGGAGCGTGGCGGCGGCCGCCATTCCCTCCGGCGTGCGGGCCAGCGCGCGGGCGGTGGCGGCGGGGACGATCAGCAGGGCGGTGACGAGGAGTGCGCCGACGACCTTGATCGCGATGCCGACCAGCAGGGCGATGGCGAGCATGAGGATCAGGCGCTCGCGCGCGGGCGAGACACCTTCGGCACAGGCAAGGTCATCGCTGAGGGTGGCGGTCAGAAGGGCGGACCAGCGCCAGACGAGCAAGCCGGTGACGAGGGCCGCGCCGCCCCAGATCAGGGCGATATCTGCGGGGCCGACGGCGAGGATGTCGCCGAAGAGATACTCTTCGAGATCGACGCCCCGCGCGCCGGTCAGGGCAATGGCGAGAATCCCGATGGCCAGCGCCGAATGGGCGGCGACGCCCAGCAGCGTGTCTATGGCGAGGCCGCGTCCCGACAGGGCGAAGACGCCGAGCGCCATGATGATGGCGGTCAGCAAGACGCCAAGGGCGATGGAGGCATCGAAAGTCAGCGCCAGCGCGACGCCCAGAATGGCGGCATGGGCGGTGGCATCGCCGAAATACGCCATGCGCCGCCAGACGACGAAGCAACCCAGCGGTCCCGCCGCCACGGCGATGCCGATGCCCGCCAGCAGCGCGTTCAGCAGCAGCGCGTCAAGGGTCATTCCGCCGCCTCGCCATGGCTGCATCCGCCATGATTGTGGGTGTGATCATGGGCGTGTTGGTACAGGGCAAGCGCGCCTTGGGTGCCAAGGCCGAACAATGCGCGGTATTCGGGGGCGGCGGAGACCGTGGTGGGCGCACCCTCGCAACAGATATGACCGTTGATACAAATGACACGATCCGAGGCACTCATCACGACATGCAGATCATGACTGACCATCAGAACGGCACAGCCAAGGCGCTGCCGCACACGCTCGATCAAGCGATAAAATGCGGCGATTCCGGGCTGGTCAAGGCCTTGGGTCGGCTCGTCCAGCACCAAGATATCGGGGGTGGCGAGCAGCGCGCGGGCGAGGAGGATGCGCTGAAACTGGCCGCCGGAAAGGGTCGTCATCTGCTGGCTGGCGATATCGCCGACGCCAACTTCGGTGAGGGTCGCGGCGATGGCGGCGGCGGGGCGACGGACGGGCAGGTTCAGAAAGCGGGACACGGTGATGGGCAGGGTCGGGTCGATTTGCAGGCGCTGAGGCACGTAGCCGATCCTGAGATCATCGCGGCGCTTGACCGCGCCGGACGACGGAGCAAGTGCACCGATCAGGGCGCGCATGAAGGTGGATTTGCCGGAACCGTTGGGACCGACGACGGTGACGATTTCGCCCGATTCGATGGCGAAATCGACGCCGCTGAGGATGCTGCGTCCATCGATGCGGATGGCGAGGTTTTCGGTGGCGAGCAGCGTCATCTGGCCGTCCCGCTGCACGCGGGGCATAGGCCCTGCGCCTCGATCACCGCTTCTTCGATTTCAAAGCCAAGCGCGCGGGCATCGCGGCCCAAGGCCCCCTGTTTCGGCGGGGATTGGGCTTCGGCGACGAGGTGGCAGGCGCGGCAGATGAGGAAGGCGGGCGCATGGCATCCGGCAGGCTGATGGCAGGCGATGAAGGCGCTGAGGCGGGCAATCCGGTGCGCGAGGCCATGCTCGACGAGGAAATCGAGCGCGCGATAGGCGACGGGCGGCTGGGCGGCATGGCCTTCGGCGCGCAGGCGTTCGAGCACATCATAGGCCCCAAGGGCGGCGTGGGATTCGAGGAGGATTTCGAGCACGCGGCGGCGGGTGGGGGTCAGGCGCAGACCCCGCTCGGCGCAGATCGCATCGGCCTGCGCCAGCGCGCTGTCGCGGCACTGCGCATGGTCGTGACGCTCGAAGGACGGGCTTTCTGACACAAGCGGCTTTCTGTATTGTTATGTTATAACACTGGCATTATAGGAGCCTAACGGTCCTTGCAAGTGCAGCGTAAGAGGTATGACGATGAAACGGCTAGCGATTTTCTTGGCGCTGTGGTGCTCGCCCGCGATTGCCGACGCGCCGAAAGTGGTGGCGGATATCGCGCCGGTCCATTCGCTGGTCGCGATGGTGATGGATGGGGTGGGCGAGCCGGTTCTGTTGCTGGATGCGTCGAGTGATCCGCATGGCGGGGCGCTGCGGCCTTCGCAGGCGCGGGCGCTAGGCGGTGCGGATGTGGTCGTGTGGATGGGGGCCGGGCTGACGCCTTGGCTGGCCGAGACGGTGGCGCGCGGCGAGGCGACATCGCTGGCGCTGCTGGACTGGCCGGGAACGGCGACCCTGCCGCTGCGCGAGGAATTTGGCGGGCATGATCATGGGGAACATGAGCACGAGGAAGCCGGGCACGAAAAGCGCGAAGATGATGAGCATGGCCATGAAGATCACGGTCACGACGAGCACGAAGAACACGCCCACGAAGAGAAAGCCGAGGAAAAACATGAGCATGGCGACGAGATCATCGATCCCCATGCTTGGCTAGACCCCATGAACGCCATGCTGTGGCTGGCTGAGATCGCCACGGTTCTAGGCAAGATCGACCCGCTCAATACGGCGCAATACGCGGAGAATGCACGAGCGGGAATGGCGGCGCTGAAAGCGCCGACCACCGAAGCGAGGGAGATGCTCGCATCCGCGCAAGACACGCCCTTTGCAGTCGAGCATGACGCCTTTCAGTATTTCGAGAATTGGTTCGGCCTGACGGTGGCCGCCGCCCATTCCGCCGGGGATGGCGACAGGCCGGGACCGCAGCGGATGCGGTCGCTGCTGGCGCGGCTGGGCGAAGGGGATATCCGGTGTCTATTCGCCGAGGTCGGGCCGTCTTCGCGGTTGCTGTCGCGGGTGCCGGACGGGGTGCAAGTGGTGAAGCTCGACCCGTTGGGGGCCGGGCTTGAGCCGGGAGCGGGGCTTTATCCGGCGCTGATCCGGGGGATGGCGACGGATATGGCGGGCTGTCTTAGCCGATGACCTGTAGCACCGTTTCGGGGCGGATGGCGGCCCCGAAGGCAGTCTTGGCGGCGGGGGCAGCGGTGCCAAAGGCGCGGGCGGCAGCGGGGAGCATCGCGTCGTAGCGCCCTCCCCCGGCTAGCTGGGCATTGCGGCCTTCGAGGGTCGGATCGGTGAATTCAAAGACGAAGCCGTCGTAATATTCGAGATTGCGCCCGAAATCCCCGTCGAAGGGCAGCGAGGCGACGTCGATGCCCTGCCCGTCCAGCGCGGTCAGGCGGCGCTCCATCCGCTCCAGCGCGGGGGCGATGACGAGGCCGGTGGCGGCGGCGAGATCGCGCAGGGCGGACAGCGCCTGATCGCAGGGCGCTTTCAGCGCGGCGGCGGTTTCGATGGCGGCGACGATCTCGTCGGACAGGGGATGCGCGCGGGCATCTTCGGCTTGCTCCAGAAAGCGGGCGGAGATTTCCTCGTGGGTGCGTAGGCCGACATGGCTGGTTTCGGACAGGGTCAGCATATGGGCGACCGCCGCCTGCGCCTGCTCCGGCGCGAGGTTGCCCAAGGCTTTGAGGAAAGCAAGGCGGCCCGGATCTTCTGCGCCGGTGGCGGCAAGATCGTGCAGCAGGGTGCGGAAACGGGCGGGCCGCCAAACGTGACGCTTAAGCCGTGCACGCCAGCGGTCGGGGATCGGGGCGGCGTCGATCATCGAGAAGAGGATGCCGAGATCGCCGGTTGCGACGGCGAGGTTGCGGCAACCCGCCTCCATCAGCGCCGCCTGCGTGCGGGCGAAGATTTCGGCCTCGATCCGGGCGGGATCGTCGCCGCCGAAGCACTCGATGCCGATCTGCATGAATTGCGGCGCGCGGTCCTCGCCCGTGACGGGGCGGCGGAAGACGGGGCCGCTGGCGATGTAGCGGGCTTCCGCCTCGGCAGCGCACTGCTCCAGATGCAGGCGGCAGATGGCGAGCGTCAGGTCGGGGCGCAGGCACAGGTCGCCCGATCCGGTGCCGTCGAAGACGAAGGCACGGGCGCGAACATCCTCGCCATAGAGATCGAGCAAATTCTCGGCGTCGAGGATTTGGCCGGGGTCGATGAGGCGGCACCCGGCATCCATCGCGGCAAGCAAGGTCGCGGTTACGCCGTTCAGCGCGCTGAGGGCATCGGCATCGCGGTCAGCGGCGCTCATCGGGCCAGCATCTCGCGGATGGTTGCGATGGCGTCGGCACGGGTGACCTCGCGCTGGGCGGGTTGGGCCTTCCATTCCTCGTTCGATTCGATCTCGCTGGCGAGGCGGGCACCGAGGACAAGATCCTTGATCTGGACGACGCCTTGCTCGCGCTCCTGCGACCCGATGATGATGGCGAGGGGGGCGGCGCGTTTATCGGCGTATTTCAACTGCTTGCCGAGATTCGTGCCGCCGCCCATATAGACCTCCGAGCGAATGCCCGCGTTGCGAAGGTCGGTGGAGAGGGCCATGTAATCGGCCATGTGCTCGCGTTCGAGGGCGAGGATGACGACCGGGCCTGCGGCGCGTTCTGCATCCGCTTCGCCGCGTGCTGCAAGGGCGGCGAGCAAGCGGTCAACGCCGATGGAAACGCCGGTGCCGGGGGTTTGCTGGCCGGTGAAGCGCCCGACGAGATCGTCGTAACGCCCCCCGCCCGCGACCGAACCGAATTGGCGTTTCTCACCCTTTTCATCAACGACCTCAAAGGTCAGTTCGGCTTCGTAGACCGGGCCGGTATAGTAATCGAGGCCGCGCACGACCGACGGGTCGATTTTGACCAAGGGCGCGCGGTAGCCTTGGGATTCGAGGATTTCAGCCATGATTTCGAGTTCCTGCACGCCCTCCAACCCCTGTTCGGACGTGCCGACCAACTCGCGCAGGCGGGCGCAGGTGGCGGCCCCATCGGCGCGTTCGGCACTGACGAAACCCATGATGAGGTCGGCTTGTTCGGTCGAGAGATTCGCGCCTTTGGTGAAATCGCCGCTTTCATCCTTGCGGCCTTCGCCCAGCAGCAGGCGCACGCCCTGCTCGCCCAGTCGGTCCAGCTTATCAATCGCGCGCAGGGTGATGCCGCGCCGGTCCTTCAACTCCGCATCGTCCTCGCCTTCGGCACGCAAGAGGCCCGCTTCTTCGAGGATACCGTTGAGGACTTTTCGGTTATTGATCCGCACGGAGAAATCCTCGCGTGCGATTCCGGCGGCCTGTAGCGCATCGGCCAGCATGGCGCAGATTTCGGCGTCGGCGGCGACGGT
>CALJIU010000316.1 GCA_937974055.1 uncultured Neomegalonema sp.
TACGCCGTGAAGAAGAACGAGGAAGCCTACGAACACGTCTACATCCTGCACCACCCTGATGAAGAACGCCCCGCCGCCCGCCCCCTGCGCACGGCCCCCTGCTACGACCGCATGAAGGCCGAGGGCGCGCAGTTCGGCTGCTCGAACGGGTGGGAGCGTCCCAATTACTTCGCCGAACCGGGCTTTGACGACCATGCCTCGCGCAGCTTCCGTCGCGGCGGCTGGTGGGAATACGCCAAGCGCGAGGCCGAGGCCGTGCGCGAGGGCGTGGGCCTGTTCGACGCCACCGCCTTCACCAAGCATACGGTCGAGGGGCCGGGCGCGACCGCCTTCCTCGACTGGCTGACCTGCAACAAACTGCCCAAGATCGGGCGCATCAACCTGACCTACGCCCTGACCGTCGCGGGCACCGTGCGCACCGAATTCACCATCGTCCGCACCGGCGAGGAGAGCTATTACCTCGTCTCCGCCGGGGCCGCGCAGACCTATGACAGCGACTACCTGACCAAGATGGCCGCCGAAAAGCGTGCCGAATTCGGCTGGATTTCGGTCCACGACGTCACCACCCAATGGGGCGTTTTCGCCCTTGCCGGACCCAAATCCCGCGACCTGATGAAAGCCATCGTCCACGCCGAAGACCCCGACACCGCTTTCACCAACAAGGCGTTTCCGTGGCTGTCGGCCAAGCGCATCGATCTTGGCATGTGTCCCACACATGCCATCCGCGTCGCCTATACTGGCGAGTTGGGCTGGGAACTGCACCACCCCATCGAGATGCAGAACTACCTCTACGACCGCATCCTCGCCGCCGGTGAGCCGCTGGGCCTGAAGCTCTGCGGCGGGCGGGCGCAGAACTGGCTACGCATCGAAAAATCCTACCGCGCCTTCGGCACCGATCTGGGCCGCGACGCCACCCCGCTGGAGGCTGGTCTGGACCGCTTCGTCGATTTGTCCAAGGAATTCAAGGGCAAGGCCGCGATGCAGGAAACGGGCATCCGCTCCAAATGCGTGACCGTCCTGATCGACGGCCCGGACGACGCCGACCCGTGGGGCCGCGAGGCCGTCTACCTCGAAGACGGAACAACTCGCATCGGTCGCCTCACCTCCGGCGGCTACTCCGTCCATTTCGGCAAAAGCATCGGCCTCGCCTACGTCAAACTCGACCACGCGGCAATCGGCACCAAGATCAAGGTCCGCATGTTCAAGGAACTCTGGGACGCCGAGATCGTGGAGGACAGCCCCTATGACCCGAAGAACGAGACGATCCGGGTCACGGGGTAATCAATCGAGCAAGACGCTAACGTCCCGGAGCCGTGCAACGGTCTTCGGGACGCCTGCCTTCCCAAGAGCATCGAGATATTCTGCCGTTGTCAATGTCGGCTTCCTGTAATGCCGCCTGTCCAGCCGCACCGCTTCCATGAACAGCGTCGGTACAAGCGTAAACTGGTCGAGCAGGAAGTCATCGGGATGCCGCGCTTCCAAGCGAAGTGGCTTGAGAGCTTCTTCCGGAAAATCCTTGATGTTGAACGTCACGATCATGCTGGCACGGATCAAGAGTGCCGCAGCGACGACATGCCCATCGCCTTCATCTGGCAATCCATCGATCTTGATCGACTGATAACCTTGGACGAGGGCATCCGGCATGGCGGCGTCCATGCACTGCCGTCTTTTGGCGATTTTAGTCTTGTCCAGATCTGGCCTCTTGGCCTCAAGATTCCGCACCCACTCATCGTGGATGTCGTCCGTCCAACGGGCGCGAAACATCTTCTTTTCGGCAAGGAACAACAGCAAACTGGTCAGACGCGCGCTATAGAGAACATTCGCGTCCAGAATGACGGTGAATGTCGAGATCATAGATCGAGGTCTTGGGCGATATCGGCCATATCCTGCAAGGCGGCGCGGCTGACGCTGCGTTGTTCTCCTTCATATACCAGCAAGTCGCCATACCGAATTCGCCTGTGCGACCCGACAAACTCGAAGGGAAGATCACCGGCTTCCAGCCTGTTCACCAGATGCTGGCGTGAGACATTGAGGTAATCGGCGGCTTGCTGCGTCGTCAGTTTCGCATCGTGCGGAATGATCGATACGGGGGTTTGCGTTGCCATCGCTTCGAGAATCTTGAAAATCTGGGCAACAGCGGCGGCAGGAAGAGGGACGACGATATCGACCTGCTCCTGCACGACCATGCGAATATCGGTTCGCGCTTCAGCGACTGGGCGCAATTTGGCGACCGCCGCTTGTGCGATCAACGCATCGTCGTCGGAAACGGCCACCGGCTCCGGAGTCTGGTCCATCAGGGCAAGCATTGTAAAACCTCTTAACTACTTCGCGCGGCATAAACGCCATAAACACCATGAAAGTTGCCGAATGATGGCATAAGATCAAGAGCGCGCGGTGGTTTGCACGGTCGCATGGGCCGAAAAATCGGCAGCTCATAGGGCATTGAGTCCTGAAAGGAACGGTTTTCCGCTTCGTCTATCCATTTCACACACATTGCATCGTGGTTAACGAGGTCTTAACGGTTGAGTAGCAAGTAATTGCATTACCAATTTCTAACTCGGATACACCCATGCGCTACGCCCTCGTTCTGCTTCTCCCCCTTCTCGCCGCCTGTGCAGCGAACACGCCGCCGCCCCGTACGAATCCCCTCAGCGTTCAGGAAGTCGCCGCCCTGCGTTTTTCGGATATCGAGGTCGAGACGGGCGACACCTTTGCCGCGCGCAGTGGTGCGGAATACCAAGGCCGCCTTGAAAACGATCTGGAATCGAAACTGCGCTCCGTCTTTGCCGACCGGATCGATCCGGCGGGGCGCCCCCTCACGGTGTCGGTGGATCGTCTGGAAATCGCGGATTCGGGGAGTACGGCATTCGGCTTCGGCCAATCCTCCATCAACGGCACGGTAAAGGTGCTTCCTGCGGGGGCCACCGAACCCGTTCTCTACTCGGTTCGCGCCAGCACCGGTCAGCGCAGCGGTAATCTGCTCGGTGCCGTGATTTCCTCCGCTGTTGAGAGCAAAGACGGCTATTACAACGACCTGATTTCCGGTTTCGCCACCCGCGCCCGCGCCAAAGTCATCAACTGATGCGTATCGCAATTATCCTGCTCGCCCTCGGTTTGACAGGATGCGCCACCGGCGGCGCGGCCCCCCTTACCGAAAAGGTGGTCGAACAGGATGGCGAAACCTATCGCATCGCCTATCGAGAAGAATTTCCTGTCTGGCGCCTCCGGTTCGAGGGCGTCTCGACCCCGATGCGGGGCGGGCAAATCGACACCGTCCGCGCCCTTGCCGCCGCCCATCTCGACCCGGAACTATGTCCCTCCGGTCAGGGTTTTTCATTCGATCCGGCGAAGCGGGTCACGCCTCTTCTTGTGCCGCAGATCGACTATTTCCCCGAAGAACGGATGTTTCAGGCTTTTTCCTCCTGCGCGTAGGTAAGGCGAAGCAAATTGCTTGATAAAAAACGTCGCATTTTTATCGCAAAGAGGGTCCAATGGTGATCGCCTCGAAATAGATTACCGAAGGAATACGTCCCATGACCCTCCGTTCCCTCCTCCTCGCCTCCGCCGTCACGGCGATGACCGCCATGCCTGCCCTCGCCGAAAGCGATGCCTGCAAGGAAGTCACCTTCTCCGACGTGGGTTGGACCGATATCACGGCCACCACCGCCGCCACCTCCGTCGTGCTCGACGCGCTGGGTTATGAGACGGAAATCAAGGTGCTGTCCGTGCCGGTCACGTATCAGGCGCTGGCCAAGGGCGACATCGACATCTTCCTCGGCAACTGGATGCCCACGATGGAAGGCGACATCGCGAAATACCGCGAGGCGGGCACCGTCGAGACGGTCCGCGCGAACCTCGAAGGCGCAAAATACACGCTGGCCGTAAACAAGGCCGCGATGGATATGGGCATCAAATCCTTCGCCGATATCGCCGAACACGCCGATCACCTCGACGGCAAGATCTACGGCATCGAGGCGGGCAATGACGGCAACCGCCTGATCCAGTCGATGATCGACGACGATGCCTTCGGCCTGAAAGACTTCAAGGTCGTCGAATCCTCCGAAGCCGGAATGCTGGCGCAGGCCGCCCGCGCATCCAAGCGGGACAAGCCCATCGTCTTCCTCGGCTGGGAGCCGCACCCCATGAATGCCAATCTGGAGATGGGTTACCTCGAAGGGGGCGACGATTTCTTCGGTCCTAACCTCGGCGGCGCGACCGTCTACACCAATGTCCGCAAGGGCTATGTCGCCGAATGCGACAATGTCGGCGCGCTGCTGGAAAATCTCGAATTCTCACTGGCGATGGAAAACGAGATCATGGGCGCGATCCTCAACGACGGCACCGACCCGGACGAGGCGGCAACGGCGTGGATGAAGGACAATCCTGAGATGGTCATGGGCTGGCTCGACGGTGTGAAGAC
>CALJIU010000317.1 GCA_937974055.1 uncultured Neomegalonema sp.
AAGGCGGAGGGCAGGAACGCGGTCGCGCCATGCTCATCCCCGACCCGCCGCCGGACCCATTCGCCGAAACCGATCAGGCCGGCCCCGAATACGAGGGCGCAAAGCACGCGGTTGGTGGGCGACAGAACACCGTTCTCGATACCGTATTGGACGAGGAAAACCCCGGCCATCGCCAAGGACACCGCCGCGACCACGATGAACCAGTTCTCCTTCGCCCATGCGAACAGCCGCCCGATATTGGCGGCGTCGAAGACGAAGGATTTCGGCGGTGCGTCGGGAGTGGCCTCCGGCATGGGCGGCGGTGATGAAAGGGGGGCGTCTTCGGTCGCTGCGGTCCAGACGGATTTGGGCGAATTCGCCGGGTTGTACGGGTTGAACGGCTTGGCTGGTTGCTTCCGGGGCGTAATGGGGGCGAGATCACGCACGGGCGCATCCGCCTTCGATTTCAGCGCGGCAACCTCGGCAGAAAGCCCCTGAACGGTCTTGCGCAGCGACAGATGGCTGACGACGAGCCATATCGCGATTACGGGAATGGCGAGGGCGGCCAGAGCCGTCAAGACGAACATCGAATACATACGCTCACTTCCCGATAAAGCGAATTGCGATTATCGAGAACCATATCGCAATATTTGAACAATGTTCAAGAAAAAAATGAACATCGCTCAATATTAAGACTCACCCCCCCTCGAACGAAAAAACCCCCGATTTGCATCGGGGGTTTCATCACACGTCCGGTGGAGCGGCCTTTCAGGCGCTTGCGGCTTCTGCCGTCGTCTCCTCGTTTACATCCCGTAGGACATAACCCCGCCCCCAGACGGTCTCGATGTAGCTGACGCCGCCGGTGGCGGTGGACAGCTTCTTACGCAATTTGCAGATGAAGACGTCGATGATCTTCAGTTCCGGCTCGTCCATGCCGCCGTAGAGATGGTTCAGGAACATCTCCTTGGTCAGCGTGGTACCCTTGCGGAGCGAGAGCAGCTCCAGCATCTGGTATTCCTTGCCGGTCAGGTGAACGCGGCTGCCGTCGACTTCCACCGTCTTGGCGTCGAGGTTCACCTTCACCTTGCCGGTCGTGATGATCGACTGGGCATGGCCCTTCGAGCGGCGCACGATGGCGTGGATACGGGCGATCAGCTCGTCCTTGTTGAACGGCTTGGTCATGTAGTCATCGGCACCGAAGCCGAATCCTTTGACCTTATCCTCGGTGCCGGACATGCCCGACAGGATCAGGATCGGCGTGCCGATCTTGGCAACGCGAAGCTGCCGCAGAACATCGTACCCGTTCATGTCGGGCAGGTTCAGGTCGAGTACGATCAGGTCGTAATCATAGAGCTTGCCGAGGTCGATACCCTCTTCGCCAAGGTCCGTCGTATAGACGTTGAAGCCATCCTGCTTGAGCATCAGTTCGATGCTCTGCGCCATGGCGCTGTCGTCCTCAATCAGAAGAATTCGCATTGTTTCCCTCGGCGGCGTTCTGGTTAATTATCATGCTTAAGCAAGTTAGAAAGCAAAGGTTAAAAAAATCCCACCGATCATTGTTTTCGTTAGTCGCTTCCGGGTCGCACACGGAAGGTCGTCGCGTAACACCCGGTTTGTACTGACAAACGCATCATCGTAGAACCCTGAATCAAACATTCATCCTCATCCCCTTCAATCCTCGGTCGCCGTAAAACTATGATTCGTTTCGCCACCATTTGCTTTATATGAGACGTATACGTCCTTTCGGCATTGATCAAGACGACGCCCATAAGACGACGAAACCCCGGCCTGCGAAGGCCGGGGTTCAGGGAAAGGGTGATCGAGGACGAAAAGCATGAGCCTCGGTCCCGGCCATGCATGGCCCTTGGCGGCTCAAGATGGTCGCGCGGCGCTTTACCGAATCGACAGCGCGAAGCGGTCGGCCAACATCGCATACGACATGGGGTGGTAGATGCCATAGGCCGTGCATTGCCCGGCAAGCGCCCAACCATTCGCATAGGCCGCATCGATCAACATACCGAATCGTTCTGGGCTGGGTCGCCCACTGATGATCGTCCGCCCGACACCAGCCAAAAATTTGTTATGAGGGAGCGGCGTATCCTCGTCATGGACGTAGACAACCTCCGCATTGATACCCAGCGTAAGCAAAGCCAGCGATTGCGTTTTTTCAGCACCCGTATCGAGGCAGGATGCCTCGACAATAGCAAGCTCGGCAGGTTCCTTCACATGAACGGCATCGACACACGCCTCGGCGCTGCCCACATGCAGGATATTCAGACCGCCGCGAAAGCTCGCGCACGGCTCATCCATCTTGCCCTCGGCCAAAGAATAAAGTGCAACGCTGCGCCCCGCGCGCTCGATTTTTTGTGACAGGGACAGCGCCGTCTGCATCCGCGACCGGCAGGTACCACCCACCAGAATAATCGGATGCGAGGTCATCGCCCCGACCGGCTCACAATCGTAGAGGGCGCGCATGGCGGCCATGATCGTGGCGGTGTCGAGCAAAGGCCCCCCATGGGATAGAAGCTCGGCGGCAATCGCCTCGAAAGTTGTCGGAGATAGCCCTAGCGACCGGCGAATAACATCGAGCGATGCCTTCGATTGTTCCCGACGGATTGATCGCGTCAGATCACCCGTCGGCGCAGTACGGGACAGACGCACGGCACCCGCATTGACCGAGGTGTCGAAGGCCCCGGCCTCGTCCCCGTATGCAATGACCGGCTCTTTACGTCTGAGGAGGCCCTTCATAGCTGGTGAGGCCGATATTTCTTGATGCGTGTCGTGCGCAGACCCTGAATCCCGTGGCGGTCGATGGTCTTGCGCCAGCACTCGAATTCCTCATGGCTGAGGTTATAATACTCGCACGCTTCGTCCAGGCTGAGGAGGTCGCCGCGCACGGCGGCCACGACTTCGGCCTTACGCCGGATAACCCAGCGTTTGGTATCCGCTGGTGGCAGATCGTGGCGCGTGAGGCGCTGACCATCCGGCCCGATTACGGAACGTGGTCTAACTGGGATTGTATCGGTCATCGCCCTACCCGGTGTGTCCATCTTGGATGCCACTGTAGCCGCGACCTTCTAACAAATAGGAAAAAGCGTGCATTTTAAACATGTTAACCGATTCGCACGGTAACCATTTCCCTTAACCCCATTATACTGGACGACGCGCTTCAGGGTGACCTAACGAGACCCTGCTCATGCAACCCTTGCTTGACGAAGACCGGGGGAGGGGCGATATGCCAGCCATGAACCATGCACCGCCCCCCGCCGCGCCTGATACCCTTGGCTTTACCAAGCCCCCCGCCGATACGCGGGTGGCCGTCGCCATGTCTGGCGGCGTGGATTCATCGGTCGTCGCGGCGATGATGAAAGAAGACGGCTTCGACGTGGTCGGGCTGACCATGCAGCTTTACGATCACGGCGCGGCGCTCGCAAAAAAAGGCGCGTGCTGTGCAGGGGCCGATATTCAGGATGCACGGCGGGTCGCCTCTAAAATGGGCTTTCCGCATTACGTGCTGGATTACGAAAACCTGTTCCGCGAAGCGGTGATGGATGAGTTTGCCGATGCCTATCTGGCGGGCGCGACCCCGATCCCGTGTATCCGCTGCAACGAGCGGGTGAAGTTTAAGGACATGATGGATCTGGCGCGCGATCTGGACGCCGATTGTCTGGCCACGGGGCATTATATCCGCCGGATGGACGGGCCGAACGGTCCAGAACTGCACCGCGCCGTCGATGCGGGCAAGGACCAGAGCTATTTTCTGTTCACGACGACCCGCGAGCAACTCGATTACCTGCGCTTCCCCCTCGGCGATCTGCCGGACAAGGCGGCAACGCGGGCGCTGGCGGCAAAATACGGGCTGACGGGGGTGGCGGACAAGCCCGACAGTCAGGACATCTGCTTCGTGCCTGAGGGGCGCTACACCGATGTGATCGAAAAGCTGCGGCCCGGCGTGTCGAAACCCGGCGAGATCGTGCATCTGGATGGGCGGGTGCTGGGCGAGCACGCGGGCGTGTTGAACTACACCATCGGACAGCGGCGGGGCTTGGGCATTTCGGGCGGCGATCCGCTATACGTGGTAAAGTTGGATGCCGGGGCGAGGCAGGTAATCGTCGGACCGCGCGAGGCGCTGGGGTCGACGGAGGTGCGGCTGCACGAGATCAACTGGCTCGGCGACGGGGATTTCGGCGATTGTCCGGCGGAAGGCTGGGACATGACGGTCAAAGTCCGCTCGACCCGCCCACCGATGCCCGCGCGCGTGGTGCCGGGGGCTGGCGGGAAAGCGGTGGCGTACCTGTCGGAGCCGGAAAACGGCGTCGCGCCGGGACAGGCCTGCGTCTTCTATGCGGCGCAGGGGTCGCGCGTGCTGGGTGGCGGGTGGATCACGGGGCGGGGGTGATACCTGCCGCCACTCGCCGGTTCGGCCTGGTATCCCCTGTTTCGACATTCGATGCGCCGGGGGTGCCGATTGACGAACCCCGACCCGCGCCCGGGTAACATCGCAAAAGATGGGTGGCGGCCCCGGAATGTTCGGACCGCCCGCCGATAGACGTCAATGCAAGTTGCGCGGATCGAGGGGCATGATGAGATTGCCACTGGCATCGAACGGGCCGGAATTGCCCGGTGCATTCGCCGACAAGGTCGCACCATCTTCTACCGCCTCAGGGCTGGGGAAGAATTCCGCCACCTGCTTGGCGTTGCGCAGGTCGATCTTGTAGGGGACGTCGGGGTCACGGACCTTGTATCCGGCGCGTGTATTGACCGGCTTCTGCGGGTCCGCCTTTGCCACGGCAGCGGGAGGCACAGGCCCGGTATCCGTGCGCGGGTCAGTGGCTGAATTCCACCAGTTCGGCGATTGCCACGCCGCAATTCCAAGCAGGACACCCCAGAATGCTAGGGTGAGTCGTTTTTCCATCATGGGTTCACTCCGCCAAAATCAACGGATGATGTTTAACGCGGAAAGTTTAAGGATTGCCGAAAGCTACCCATGACGGGCGGCACCAAACGTGCCAGCCCGCTGTCAGCCGATCATGGCCTGTGGATCACTTCTTCTTGTCCAGTTTCTTCTGGATCATCTCCAACGCCATCTCGACAGTCACATCTTCGGGTTTCACGTCCTTCGGGATGGTCGCGTTGACCTTGCCCCATTTGACATAGGGACCGAAACGGCCTTCGAGCACCTTCATGTCGCCGCCCTCCTTCGGGTGTTCGCCCAAGTCTTTCAGCGGCGGTTTGGCGGCGGCGCGGCCCCGGCCTTTACCGGGATTGGCGATCTTTTCGGCGATCAGATCGACGGCCCGGTTCAGGCCGACCTCAAACACATCCTGCCATTCGGGCATGTTGGCGTAGGTCTTGTTGTGCTTGACGTAGGCACCATAGGGACCAATCGCGGCGGTGATCGGCTCGCCATCTTCGGGGTGCTTGCCGACCTCACGGGGCAGCGAGAGCAGCTTGAGCGCCATGTCGAGGGTGATGTTATCAGGCGTGACCCCGGCGGGCAGCGAGGCGCGCGGCGGCTTGGTCATCTTGGCTTTGGTCTTGCCCTTCGCCTCCGTCTCGACCTCCGGCTCACCAAGCTGGATATACGGACCGAAGCGGCCCGACCGCAGATTGACGGGCTTGCCGGTGTCGGGATCGGTGCCCAGCACCTCGTCCACCGCCGCCTTCGCCTGCTTCTCCGCTTCCTCCGCCGACAGGCCGAAGGGGCGCGTGAATTTGCATTCGGGGTGGTTCGAGCAGCCGATGAACGCACCGAACTTGCCGGTCTTGATCGACAGCATCCCGTCTGCACGCCCCTCCTTGCCGCAGATCAGGCAGGCGCGGGGGTTGGTGCCATCGCCCCGGTCGGGAAAGACGTGGTCGGCCATCGCATCGTTGATCGCGTCGAGCACGTCGCGGGTGCGCAGTTCCTTGGTTTCCTCGACGGCCTTGGAAAACTCGACCCAAAATTTCGAGAGCAGTTTCTTGTACTCGGCTTTCCCGGCGGAAATATCGTCGAGTTCCTCCTCCAGATCGGCGGTGAAGTCGTATTCGACGTATTTATGGAAATATTCTTCGAGGAAGGCCGTGACCAACCGCCCCTTGTCGCTGGCGATCAGGCGGTTGCCGTCCTTTTCCACATAGCCACGATCCTGAATGACCGAGATGATCGAGGCGTAGGTGGAGGGGCGACCAATGCCGAGTTCTTCCATGCGCTTGACGAGGGACGCCTCGGTGAAGCGGGGGGGCGGCTGGGTAAAGCTCTGGGTGGCCAGCGCGGCCTCGTCCTTGGAGAGAATGGCGGTCAGGCCGGTCTTCGCATCGGTCTTTTCGACCAACTCGCCGGTATCGGTTTCGGGGGCGGATTTCTGGAAATCAGCCTGCATCGCGCCCGCGACCTTCTTCAGCGCGTCACCATTGGACATGGGCGGCAGGATGCGGCTGTCTTCGTCGGCGGCATCGTCCTTACCTTCCTCATAGACCGCGAGGAAGCCGTCGAATTTGACGACCTGACCCGTGGCTCGGAAGCCGACTTTCTTATCGGCGCTGGCGATTTCGACGGTCGTACGCTCCAGCCGGGCGCTTTCCATCTGCGAGGAAATCGCGCGCTTCCAGATCAGTTCGTAGAGGCGCAACTCCTCGCCGGAGAGGGAGGTGTCCTTGGGCGCTTTCGAGAAATCGGTCGGACGGATACATTCATGCGCTTCCTGCGCGTTCTTGGCCTTCGACTTGTACACGCGCGGTTTGTCGGGGGTGTAATCCTTGCCGTAACGGCTGTCGATTGTCGCGCGCGCCGCCTTCACCGCGTCTGGGTCCATATCCAGACCATCGGTCCGCATATAGGTGATGAAGCCCTGTTCGTAGAGGCGCTGCGCCACCTGCATCGCGCCCTTGGCCCCCATGCCCAGTTTGCGCGAGGCTTCCTGTTGCAACGTGGAGGTCATAAAGGGGGGCGAGGGATTGCGGGTCGCGGGTTTTGCCTCGACGGTGGTGATGGCGAAATCGCGGGCGTCGATGGCCTCGACCGCCTTGGTGGCATCCCCCTCGTTGGCGATGTCGAAGCGGTCGAGTTTCTTGCCGTCCAGCGTGGTCAGGCGGGCCTCGAAATCTGCGCCCTTGGGCGTGGCAAAGCGGGCCTTGGCCGACCAGTATTCGCGGGGCTTGAATTGTTCGATCTCCGTCTCGCGTTCGCACACGATGCGCAGGGCGACGGATTGCACCCGGCCCGCCGATCTGGCACCGGGCAGCTTGCGCCACAGGACGGGGGAGAGGTTGAAGCCGACCAGATAATCAAGCGCGCGGCGGGCGAGATACGCCTCGACCAGCGGCATGTCGACATCGCGCGGCTTCTTCATCGCGTCGAGCACGGCGGTCTTGGTGATGGCGTTGAAGACGACGCGCTCGACCGGCACATCCTTTTTAAGCGAGCGGCGCTTGCGCAGGGCTTCGAGCAGGTGCCACGAAATCGCCTCGCCCTCACGGTCCGGGTCGGTCGCGAGGATCAGCTTGTCGGTGCCTTTGACCGCATCTGCGATGGCGCGAAGCTGCTTGCGGGAGCGTTCGTCGCCTGTCTCCCACTTCATCTCGAAATCGCTGTCGGGCAGGACCGATCCGTCCTTTGAGGGGAGGTCGCGGACATGGCCGTAGGAGGCGTGGACCTCGAATCCCTTGCCGAGATATTTCTCGATGGTCTTGGCCTTGGCGGGAGATTCGACGATGACGACGGCCATGATGCCTCCGGTGAGTGCGGATGGTTCGGACGGGCGCTAGATGGTGGATGCGCCCGTCGAAGTCAACGCGCCTTACGCGGTGCGGGGGACGCGCGCAAGGTCGGGCATGGTCGCGGGGGGATAAGCAGCGGGGGGTGTTGCCGGTCGCCAGCTTCCGGCGATGGTGCGAAAGATGATCGCCATCAGGGGACCGAATATTATGCCGAAAGCGTACAAAAGGCCGCCTCCGAACAGCATCGATATCAGAAGTGCGGCGATACTGATCTGAAAGCCGCCCACCGCGAAGTCGCTATAATCGTCCTCGCCCGAACGCAGCATCCGCCACGCGAGGACCATGCCGGGGATCATGGCGGGCGCTCCGAACAGACCCGCCCCTAGCAACGGGATGGACAAAACCAATGTCAGCGGCCCGGCGAGCCAGAAGCGGATGATGTGGCTCGCATCCGGGGCGTAGGGCGGGCGGTCCAGAGAACTGCCCCCCGGTTTCGGCGGGCGGATGGCGGGAACAAGCTGCCCCGCCGGGACAGCCGGGATCGCCGGAAGCATGGACACGTCATGCTTCCAACTATCGCGTTCCGCGTCGAGAGCGGTCATGCCGCCACCCGGTGCAGGCCCGCCGCCTCGTCTTCACGCACCTCGCGGCGGGCGCGGGTCAGGGCGTCGCGCAGGGTGGTGGCGGCGATGCTGAAACCGATGCCAAGCGTGACCGCCGCGCCGCCGATGGCGACGAGGGAGGTGGGAAGGCTGCCGAGCATCAACTCACCCGCGAAGGCGGCGAACAGCGCGACGACGCCAATGCCCATAGAACCGAACGCGCCGATGACGCCAAGGGTGGCCGCTCCGGCGGAGGGGCCGGTGATCGGGCAGCGGCGGCATTCCTTGCCCAGTTCGAGCAGGAGGGCGGACAGCGCCAGCACGAGGGCGCAGCCGAAGGCGAGGGTGATCAGGGTGAGCATCATGGTCGTTCTCCTTAGTCAGTCTTTTCGGTATTGTCAGAAATTGACGAACAAATAAATTATACCTGCGGCCCTGAATGCTGACCGTTCTGAAAGTTGTTCCTGCCCCGGTCGCTGCGCGCCGGACCTGTCCGGGGCCTGTCACCGCAACGCGCTTTGTCCATACAGACCCCAGCGCGGGGGCCGGGGCAGGAGCTTGTTGCAAAAGGGTCTGTATCAGTGGCGTACTCCTGTGCGAGGCCCCGCATCTGCGTACGGGGCAGAGCAGTGCTCTTCGGCTAATCCTTGCTTCCCCCCGGCAGCAGTTTTGCAATGCGCGCGCCCATGCGCAGGAGGCCGGATTGCACCTTGGGCGACAGGCCCGCCATTTCGCGGTACCACTCATCAGCCTCGCGCATCAGGTTCAGGGTCGATTCCATGCGTTCGACGGATTGGCGGGGGGTGGCCTTGTCGGCCTTTGCCGCTTCGACCATACCATCGAGGGCCGAAAGGGTCGGCAGAAATTCCCGCTGGCGGCGGCCCTCCACGATGCGTTTGGCCATCTCAAGCCCATCGGTCACGGCGATGAAATGATCCCGCCGATCACCGAGGACGCTGGTGGTTTCGATCAACCGCCATGACGACAATTCACGCAGGGAGGTGGAGACATTGGACCGGGCAATGGTCAGGGTTTCCGCGATTTCCTCCGCCGTGAGCGGCTTGCCCGCGAGGTGGAGCAATGCGTGGATCTGCGCGACCGAGCGGTTGACCCCCCAACGCGACCCCATCTCGCCCCAATGCAGAACGAAGGCTTTTTCGGGTTCGCTGAGGGTCATACGGTTTCTCCTGTTTCTGTTGAGACAGAAATCGCAGAAACCAGGAGTTATGTCAATGGCTATTTCTGTCTGGAGAGAAATGAAATGTGCTGGCCTTGATACGGGGCCTTCTACGTGATGTTGAAGGAGGCCCCGGCTCAGGGCCGGGGCAGCGTAGTGACCGTTACTCGTCGCCGCGCAAGGGCTTGGCGTATTGCAACTCAAGATCCCACGGAAAATAGATCCACGTGTCCTGCGACACCTCGGTGATATAGCTCTGCACCAGCGGCTTGCCCTTGGGCTTGGCGTAGACGGTGGCGAGGTGGGCCTTGGGGTAGAGGCCGCGCACGATCTCAAGCGTGCGGCCCGAATCCACGAGGTCATCGACGATCAGGATGTTTTCGCCATCCCCCATGATCGCGGCGTCGGGCGCTTTGAGCACCTGCGCCTCGCCCTGCGCCTGATGCGAGTAGGATTTGATCGAGATGGTATCGACCGTGCGCACGTTCAGCTCGCGCGCGACGATGCACGCGGGGGTCATGCCCCCGCGCGTGATGGCGACGACGGCTTTCCACGCGCCATCCGGCCCGCTGCCCTGCCCGTCCAGCCGCCAAGCCAGCGCGCGGGCGTCGCGGTGAAGCTGATCCCAACTGACGATGAAAGCCTTATCGGCGGGGCGGTCAGCCATCACTTCACCTTGACGAGTTCGACCACGAAGACCAGCGTTGCGCCGCCGGGGATGACGCCGGGAATACCGCGCGGGCCGTAGGCGAGGTCGGACGGGATGACGAAGCGGTTCTTGCCGCCCTCCTTCATCAACTGCACGCCCTCGGTCCAGCCGGGGATCACGCCGTTGAGCGGGAATTCGATGGTGGTGCCGCGATCATACGAGCTGTCGAATTTCTTTCCATCGGTCAGCGTGCCTTCGTAATGCACTTCAACCGTATCGGTGGCGACGGGGGATGCACCCGTGCCCTCGGTGATGACCTCGTATTGCAGGCCGCTGTCGGTGACGGTCACGCCGTCCTTTTTCGCGTTTTCGGCAAGATAGTCCATAGGTGCCTCCGATGGCATGAACGTGAAGATAAGACCGGCGCAGACCAATACGGCGGCGATGGCAAGGATGATGGAACGGCGCATAGTCGATCAGTCCTCGTAGATAGTCCGAAACGCGCGGACCCTGCAACAGATGGCATGGAAAGGCCACGCGGAAAATTGTTCGCAGTCATTGATAGACTGTCAGGATGGCGCGCGTTATACGGGTCGGGCTTGGTGCAGCGACGCACTGCCGACTAGAGGTTGGAACGATGACGATGACTGACGCGACGGGCAAGCCCGTTACGCGCCCCAATGACGCGCGCTTTTCCCCCGGTCCCACTCGTAAATTCGAGGGCTGGACGACCGATCACCTTGCCGGAGCCGCCCTTGGCCGCTCGCACCGCTCGGCGGATGGCAAGACCAAACTCAAATCCGTGATAGACCGCTCGAAAGCCATGTTGGGGATGCCCGATGACTGGCGTTTAGGGATCATCGCCGGGTCCGATACGGGCGCGGTGGAATGCGCGATGTGGAACCTGCTCGGCCCGCGCCCGGTGGAGGTGCTGGTCTGGGAAGCCTTCGGCAAGGACTGGGCGGTGGACGCCATCTCCGAACTGAAGCTGGATGCGCGGATGATCAATGCCGATTTTGGCGACCTGCCCGATATGAATACCGTGGATTTCGACCGCGACGTGGTGCTGACATGGAACGGCACCACCTCCGGCGTGCGGATGCCCGGCGGCGACGTGATCCCGGCGGATCGCGAAGGGCTGGTGATCGCGGATGCGACCTCGGCGGCGTTCGCGATGGATATCCCGTGGGACAAGGTCGATGTGGTCACGTGGTCGTGGCAGAAGGTGCTGGGCGGCGAGGCGGCGCATGGGATGATGGCGCTGGGACCACGGGCTGTGGCGCGGATCGAAAGCTACAAACCGGATCGCGCCATTCCGAAAATCTACCGCATTCGCAAGGGTGAGGGGCTGAACGAGGATATCTTCAAGGGCGCGACGCTGAATACGCCGTCGCTGCTGGCCACCGAAGATTGCCTTGCGGCGCTGGACTGGGCCGAAACGATTGGCGGGCTGAACGGCATGATCGCCCGCTCTCAGGCGAATTTCAACGTGATGGAAGCATGGATCGCGCGCACAGACTGGGCCGAGTTCATGGCCGTCGATCCGGCGACCCGCTCGACCACCTCGATCTGCGTGCGGATTACCGATCCGGTCTTCGATGCGCTGGATGATGGCACGCAGCGGGCCTTCGTGAAGCGGATGCTGGGGATGCTGGCCGATGAGGGTGCGGCCTTCGATATCGAGGGCTATCGCTCCGCTCCGCCCTCCTTCCGCATCTGGGGCGGGGGGACGGTCGAGGCGTCGGATATCGAGGCATTGACGCCGTGGCTCGATTGGGCCTTTGCCGCGACCAAGGGGGAATATGCGGCGAAGGCTGCGTGAACCTTTCTGCCCCGCACGTGATGCGGGGCCTTCTTTAATTTCGCGCTCCGCTCAGGAGGCTCCGCATCTTCGTGCGGGGCAGAAAAAACCTCGAAAGAAAAAGACCATGACCGCACCCAAAGTGCTCATCTCCGACGCCATGTCCTCGAAGGCCGCCGACATCTTTCGCGCCAGAGGCATCGATGTCGACGTCACACCGAAACTCACCCCCGAAGAACTGAAAGGCGTCATCGGACAGTATGACGGCCTGTGCATTCGGTCTTCGACCAAGGCGACCGCTGAAATCCTCGATGCCGCGACCAACCTCAAGGTCATCGGGCGTGCGGGGATCGGGGTCGATAATGTCGATGTTCCGAAGGCCACCCAGAAGGGCATCATCGTGATGAATACGCCCTTCGGCAACGCCATCACCACCGCCGAGCACGCCATCGCGATGATGTTTGCGGTCGCGCGGCAGATCCCCCTCGCCAATGCCAGCACCCATGCGGGCAAGTGGGAAAAATCGCGCTTCATGGGTACCGAGATCACCGGCAAGACGCTGGGCATCATCGGGGTCGGCAATATCGGCACCATCGTCGTCTGGCGCGCGCTGGGGCTGAAGATGCGGGTCGTGGCCTTCGATCCGTTCCTGTCGGAGGAACGCGCGGAGCGGATGGGCATCACCAAGGTGACGCTGGATGAATTGCTGGCGCAGGCCGATTTCATGACGATCCATGTGCCGAAAACCAAGGATACCGCCGGGCTGATCGACGCGACCGCGATTAACAAGATGAAGAAAGGCATGTTCCTCATCAACTGCGCCCGTGGCGGGATCGTGGATGAGGGCGCGTTACGGGCGGCGCTGGATTCGGGCCATGTGGCAGGCGCGGCCTTCGATGTGTTTGCCGATGAGCCGGCGAAGGAAAACCCGCTATTCGGGCATCCAAACGTGGTGGTGACGCCTCATCTGGGGGCCGCGACGACCGAAGCGCAGGAGAAGGTGGCGTTGCAGGTGGCCGAGCAAATGGCCGATTACCTGCTGGATGGGGCCGTGACCAACGCGCTGAACGCGCCGTCCCTGACGGCATCGGAGGCCAGCACGCTGGAGCCATATCTGGGGCTGGTGCGCAAGCTGGCCAGCTTTGCCGGGCAGGTGACGGAGGACGCGATCACCGCCATCCGCATCACCTTCGAGGGCGAAGCCGCCGCCCTGCCGCATCCGCCGCTGGTGCAGACCGCCGTGCAGGCCGTGCTGGGGACCAAGCTGGACAGCATCAATATGGTCAACGCGCTGGAGGTCGCCAAGGAACGCGAGATCACCGTCGCCTCCACCAAGGCCGAGACACGCAGCGATTATCAAACGCTGATCTCCATCGAGGTCGTGACCGGCTCACAAACCCGTTCGGCCAAGGGCACGCTGGTCGGCGGCAAGCTGGCCCGGATGGTCGAGGTGAAGGGCATCGCGGTCGAGACGGACCTGAAAGGCGACATGATCTACGTGACCAATCAGGACCAGCCGGGCTTGATCGGGTCGGTCGGGTCACTCTTCGCGAAGGAAGGGATCAATATCGCCACCTTCCACCTTGGCCGCGCCGATGCGGGGGCCGATGCGGTGGCCATCGTCGGGCTGGATGCGCCGGTGCCGGAAAGCGTGATCGCGGAATTGAAGGGTCTGCAATATATCGAGCGGGCGATTCCGCTGAAGTTCGATTGAGGGTCGCGAGCCGCCCCACAAAACCTGTCATACCCCGCGAAAGCGGGGTATCCATTCCTCCATATTCCTTGGCATTCGCAGTACCTTACGTCCGATGCCAAGGCATGTGGAACTATGGGTTTCCGCTTTCGCGGGAACGACGATTTTCTTTTGATTTGAGTGAGATGCAATGACCCAAGTGATCATAATGGTCGGTGCGCCCCTGCCCGTTGGTGTCGAGGATGTGGCGGCGATGGTGGCGGGGGCCTATGGCCTGTCGCCGGTATCGGGGCGGGTGCTGTCGCCGGACCGGGCGATGGAACTGACGCTGGATGGTGAGGGGGATGCGGGGGCAATTGCCGATACGCTGCGCCAGGCCTTGCCGGAGATCGACGTCGCCGTGATGGACAAGGCGGGCCAGCGCAAACGGGTGCTGGTGGCCGATATGGACGCGACGATGGTGGTGGGCGAAACCATCGACGAGTTGGCCGCAGCGCTGGGTAAGGAGGCGGAGGTTTCGGCCATTACCGAGCGGGCCATGCGGGGCGAGATCGACTTCGAGGCGGCGCTGGACGAGCGGGTTACGATGCTGGCGGGGCTGGAGGCAAGCGAGATCGACCGGGTGGCCGAAGGGCTGACTTATTCAGAGGGCGCGGGCGCGCTGGTGCGAACGATGGCGGCGCATGGTGCGCGCTGCGTGCTGGTATCGGGCGGTTTTGATCGGG
>CALJIU010000318.1 GCA_937974055.1 uncultured Neomegalonema sp.
ATCGCAGATATTCTTGGTGAAGGTCTTCGAGATTTCCAGCATCGCCGCCGCGCGGCTGGGGCCGAAGACGCGGATATCGGCGGCGCGGGCGGCATCGGAGACACCGGCGGCGAGGGGGGCTTCGGGACCGATGACGAGGAGGTCGATCTTCTCGCTGTTGCAGAACGCGATGACCTCGTCGGCGCTGTCGGGGTTCAGCGCGGTGCATTCGGCGACCTGCGCGATTCCCGCGTTGCCGGGGGCGCAATACAGCTTTTCGAGCAGGGGCGATTGCGCAATCGACCAGCACAGCGCGTGTTCGCGCCCGCCGCCACCCAATACCAGTACCCGCATGTCGTTTCTCCCGTGGACCCGTGTTGTGCGGGCGTTCTATGATAGGTCGAAGAACGCAGCAAGGAGCGCGCGATGCTGATCGACCAGGAAGATGACGATGATGGCGCGGAGCAGGGGAACCTGTCCGAGCAATCGGTCACGGATCTGTCGAATGCGATCAAGCGTACGGTCGAGGATCGGTTCGGCCTCGTGCGGGTGCGCGGTGAGATCGGGCGGGTGTCGCGGCCCCGGTCGGGGCATGTGTATCTGAGCCTCAAGGACGATAAGTCGGTGATCGACGGCGTGCTGTGGAAGGGCGTGGCCTCGCGCCTGTCGGTGACACCGGAGGAGGGGATGGAGGCGGTCGTGACCGGGCGGCTGACCACCTTTGGCGGGCAGTCGAAATATCAGATCGTGATCGACCATCTGGCCCCGGCGGGGGCTGGCGCGCTGATGGCGATGCTGGATGCGCGGCGGCGGGCGCTGGAGGCGGAGGGGCTGTTCGCGGAAGGGCGGAAGAAGGCGATACCGCTGATCCCGAAGACAATCGGTATCGTGACCTCACCCTCCGGCGCGGTGATCCGGGATATTTTGCACCGGCTGGCGGAGCGGTTTCCGTGTGATGTGCTGGTGTGGCCGGTGGCGGTGCAGGGCAAAGCCTGTGCGGGGGAGGTGGCGCGGGCGATCAAGGGCTTCGATGCGCTGGTCCCCGGTGGCAAGGTGGCGCGGCCCGATGTGCTGATCGTGGCGCGGGGGGGCGGGTCCATCGAGGATTTGTGGGGATTTAACGAGGAGGAAGTCGTGCGGGCGGCGGCGGCGTGCTCGATCCCGCTGATCTCGGCCATCGGGCATGAGACGGATGTGACGTTGCTGGATCATGTCGCCGATTTGCGTGCGCCCACGCCCACGGGAGCGGCGGAAAAGGCGGTGCCGGTGCGGGCCGATTTGCTGGCACAGGTGGCGGAAAAGGGTGGGCTGCGCCTGCGGGCGATGACGCGGCGGCTGGATACCTTGCGCGAGCGGACGGTGCAGGCGGGGCGGTTGCTACCCAAGCCGGATGCGCTGGTGGGGGATCGGCGGCAGAAGGTCGATCTGGCGGGGCAGGCGTTGTCGCGGGCGCTGACGGATATCTTTGCGCATCACCGGGCCGGAATGGCCGATGCGCGGGCGAGTTTGCGCCCGGCGGCCATGCAGGCGCGGCTGCGCGAATCAGAGAGCGGTTTTCGGCAGCTATCGGCGCGGTTGTCGCCGGTACGGCTGCGGCGGAGCGTTACCGAGCGCGGGGAAGCGTTGCGCACGCTGTCGAGCGCGATGGCCCGCACGGGGCGCGGGCTGCTGACGGAACGCGAAGCGGCGTTGCGTGGGTTTGGCCGGATGATGGAGGCGGTGTCGTATCAGCGGGTGCTGGACCGGGGCTTTGCCGTCGTGCGCGATGCGGCGGGGGGTGTGGTCACGGCACCGGATGCGGTCGCGATGGGCGCTGCGCTGGAGATCGAGTTCGCTGCGGGCAAGCGTTTGCCAGTGACCGCAGGCAAGGGCGCGACGCCGAAACCGCGCAAACCCGCGCGGAGTGCGCAGACCAAGGACGATAGCCCGGATCTGTTCGACCTTTGACGGACCATTCAAACTAGGGTTGATGGCGGCGACGCAGACTCTTGGTTTGCGCGAGAGCCGGAGGATGGCGCTGAGGTATATGTTAACGCCCGTTAACCGTCGTAGCATTGACGCTGTCCATTTAGTTCCCGTACGGTTGCACGCATAACAAGGACGCGGGTGGTGGGCGAACGACACCTGCACGGGAGACAAGGGACACCGCATGACATCACGTATTCTCGCGACCGCCTCGGTCGTTGCCATCGCATTTGGGATGGGGGCGAACGCAGCAGAATTGCCGAGTTGGAATCCGCAGACCATCTGCGCTGAGGACAGCACGCCCCAGCATTGCGGGTTTCTCGAAGGCCAGGCGCGGTCACAGATCTCGCAGCAATGGGACTTTATCCCCACGCGCGTGCGGGCCAAGTGCCTTGCCGTGAATGAGGAATTGGGATCGGAAAGCTGGCGCGATTTCGCGAATTGCTTTGCGGAAGCCTCGCGCGGGCCGTCGTCGGGTGGCGGGGCTGAAGGGACGCAGGTTGCTCAGGTAGCGGCGGCTGACAGCGGTGGATCTGGCTCCAATGCCGAGATGGAGGCGCTACGCGCGGAGTTGGATGCGGCAAAGGTGCGGGTTGCCGAGCTTGAGGCATCTGCGGCGGATGCCGAGAAGATCGCCGAGATGGAGGGCGAACTCGCCAAGACGAAAACCGCGCTGCGGTCCGGTGAAGTGCGGATCGAAGGGCTTCAGGCGCGTTTGCTGGCCGCCGTCGATGCGCAGGACGGAGCGTCGGGCGATGGCGAAGCGATGCAGGCGGCGCTCGATAAGGCCGAGGCACGGGCGCGCGGGGCGGAATTCCGCTCGAAGGCGCTGCAAGCGACGCTGATGGAGACGATTGCGCGCAGCAAATCCGCCGAAACTGCAGGGGCGGAATCCGCTGATCGTATTGGCGAGTTGGAAGCGGAGCTTTCCAAGGCGCAGGCGGCGTCAAAGCTGGGTGCGGTGCGAATCGAGGGGCTGCAAACGCGCCTGATGGCCGCGAATGACAGTGCCGCCGATAGCGGCGGTGCCAGCGCGCGGGTTGCGGAGTTGGAAGCGCAGCTTGAGGCGATGGAAGACGAAGCGCGCATTGCTTCGGACACCGATGGCGGTCGGATCATGGTGCTGGAAGCGGAGCTTGCGAAGGCGAAGGTCGCATCCGATACCGATGGTGGCCGGATCATGGTGCTGGAGGCGCAACTCGCCAAGGCGCAGGCCGGGGGTGGCGCGGGCGATATGGGCGCGGATAGCGAAGAAAGCCTCGCGCGAATCGCCAGCCTCGAATCCGATCTGGAAAAAGCGAAATCCGCTGTGCGCAGTGGTGAAGTGCGGATCGAGGGGCTGCAACAGCGGTTGATGGAAGCGATGGACCGTGGCGAGAGCCAAGGGGGCGGATCAGATCAGGTCGCGGCGCTGGAAGACAGCCTATCGATGGCGAATATGCGGATCGACACGTTGAAGTCACGCCTGTCTGCGCGGCGCGATGCGCTGGCCGATATGAAGGACGAATTTGGCGCTGCGGAAAGCAATCTTGCCAATGCACGCACGCGAATCACGGCCCTTCAGGATGCCATGATCGAAAGCCGTCGTGCCGCCGCCGCAGCGGCAAGCAGTGGGTCGGAGGCCGAAGCGGAAGCGGTGGCCAAGAGCGAGCGGTTGCAGCGGTTGCTGGACAACCAGCGTGAGCGCGCCGCGCGCGTCGGTGCCAAGGTCGCCGAACAGCGAGGCCGGATCGGTGAGCTTGAAAACGAAGTGCGCAGCCTGCGCCGGGTCGCATCGACCGCCGGGACCGCCTCTTGCCAGCGCCGCATGACCGATGCGGTTGGTTCGGGGGGCATTCAGTTCGCGAATAACAAGGCCGATATCCGGGCGGATGCAGCCCAGACCATCGACCGCCTGATCGCCATTGCCCGCGATTGTGAAGACACGCGGATCACGGTGAAAGGGCATACCGATACCAGCGGCGAGCGCAGCTATAACCTGCAATTGTCGCAGCGGCGTGCGGATGCTGTGGTCGCGTATATGGAGCGCAACGGTGTCAGCCCAAGCCGTGTGACGGCCATCGGTGTTGGCCCAGACGAGCCAATCGCGGATAACAACACCCGCGCCGGTCGGACCCAAAACCGCCGGATCGAGATCGTCGTCGAATAACCGACGGTCCCACAACGACGCTATCGAGGGCTGCTTCCATTGGAAGCGGCCCTTTTTCTTTCCCTGTCGTGCCGGGCGCTATATGAGCAGGGCAACGAATTTGCGGAAAGGTTAGCCATGCCCATCGTCACGGTTTTCGGGGGGTCCGGGTTCATCGGACGGTATGCAGTGCGCAAGCTGGCCAAGCGCGGCTGGCGCGTGCGGGTGGCGGTGCGTCGCCCGAACGAGGCGATGTTCCTGCGCACGGCGGGGGATGTGGGGCAGGTGGAGATGATTCAGGCCAATATCCGCGACGATGCCTCGACCGAGCGGGCGATTGCGGGGTCGGATGCGGTCATCAACCTCGTCGGTATCTTGTTTCCGAGCGGCAAGCAGACATTCGATGCCGTGCAGCGGGATGGGGCGGAGCGGATTGCCAAGTTTTGCGCCGCGCATGGCGTCGCGAAGCTGGTGCATGTTTCGGCCATCGGGGCGGATGCCGAATCGGATGTGTCCTATCAGCGGACGAAGGCCGAGGCCGAGGCCGCGATCTTGCGGCATGTGCCGACGGCGGTGATCCTGCGCCCGTCGCTGGTCTTCGGGCCGGAGGATCAGTTCTTCAACCGCTTTGCCGGTATGGCGCGGATGTCGCCCGTACTGCCGCTGGTTGGGGGCGATACGCGCTTTCAGCCGGTCTATGTGGGCGATGTGGCCGAGGCGGCGGTGGTTGCCTTGGATAGCGCGGATGCGCAGGGGCAGACCTATGAGTTGGGCGGGCCGGAGGTCGTGACCATGCGCGAGGTCTTTGAGATCATCATGGAAGAAACCGACCGCAAACGCGCCGTGCTGCCGGTGCCGACATGGCTGGCCAAGATACAAGGGTCGGTGCTGCAACTATCCAGCAAGATCGGTATCGCGCCCGTGCTGACCCGCGATCAGGTGGAGATGCTGGAGGTCGATAACGTGGTGGCGGAGGATGCCAAGACGTTGGATGATCTCGGCATCAAGGGGACGACCCTGGAGGCGATACTGCCGACCTATCTGTACCGTTATCGCCCCTCCGGGCAATTTGCGCATATGAAGGTCAAACGCTGAGGGCTTTGCCCCAGAATTGAAGGCGTTTTTCGGTTTCGGCGGTGTCGCCCATATCCTTCCATGCGAAGGTCGCGGTGATGCCGTCGAGTGGGGCGTAGCCGCGTTTTTTCCAGAAGGCATCGTTCGGGCGGTAATCGGGTGGTCTTGCCGGGTGGTCGTCCGGGCGGATCACGCTGCAAAAGCAGGCGCGGGTTGCGCCCAAGGTTCTGGCATGGGCTTCGCGGTGGTCGAAGAAAGCGTGGCCCAGACCCAAGCCGCGATACTGCGGTAGCAAGACCGATTCGGCGCAGTAGAACAGGTCATCTATATCCTCGCCCCGCGTGTGGAAGGGGGCGGACCAGTCGTGTTCGACCTGCGTGAGCGGTGCGCCGGTCGATGCGCCGATGACGCGCGCGCCGTCCTTTGCCAGTACGACGATGGCGTCCGGCGACTGCGCGAAGGTGGCGAGGTAGTCGCGTTCGTAGGCGGCGTCGCCGTCGTAGAGATAGGGGAAGTCGCGGAAGACGGCGATGCGTAAGGCGGCGATGTCGGGAATAGCGGCGCGTAAGGTATCGCCGGTGGCCACGTCGACCGTCAGCCCCGCATCCCGCCAGCGTGTCACGCCGCCAGCGGCCTTTGTGACTGATCTCTTTGCCGTCATTGTCGGACTCGTTCCGACAATCCATCTATCATAAGAATCAAATAGATGGACCCTCGGAACAAGTCCGAGGGTGACGCCCAGAAAGAGTCGGTATCAAATTCTGTTGGTGTCACGCCGCCGCCGCCCGCTTGCGCGTAACCTGCAACGCCAAGACCGGGGCGGCGAGCAGGATGCCGAGGCCCGCCGTGCTCATGCCCGGAGCGACGAACAATAGCGCGACGATGCCGAGCCAGACCCGTTCCCACGCGCGCAGGGGGGCGAAGAAGTAGCCGGAGAAGGCGATGCCGATCAACGTGATCCCCGCCATCGCCCCCGCCAGCGTTACCGCGAATTCGCCCCACGTAAAGCCCTCCGCCACCAGCAGCAGGGCCGGGGAATAGACGAAGACGAAGGGGACGATGGCTTTGGCGATGCCGAGGCGGAAGGCGGTGTTGCCGGTGCGGAAGGGGTTCGATCCTGCGATCCCGGCGGCGGCATAGGCGGCCAGCGCCACGGGCGGTGTGATATCGGCCAGCACTCCGTAATAGAAGACGAAGAAATGCGCGACGAGCTGCTCGACCTGTAGCTGGGCCAAGGCGGGTCCGGCAACGGCGACGAGGATGATGTAGGTGGCGGTGGTTGGAATGCCCGCCCCCATGATGATGCAGGCGATGGCGATCAACAGAAGCGAGAAGAACAGCGCCCAACTCGTGATTTCGATCAGGCTGAAGGGCCAAATGCCGCCGACATAGGTGCCGAGGTCGTTGGCGGTCTGAACCACGACATAGCCGAGGCGGAAGCCGACTCCGGTGAGGGTGACGACGCCGACGATGATGCCGACGCAGGCCGCCGCCGCGCCGACGGCGATGGTGTTGCGCGCGCCGTCGCCGAGGGCGGTCCATAATCCGCTGATGGTCAGGCGGTCATGCGGCTTGATGAAGCCGACCACGACGCAGGCGATGATGCCGTAGACGGCGGCGAAGTCGGGGGTGCGTCCGCTGAGGATTAGATAGACAAGCAGGATCAGCGGGATGATCGACAGCCAATGTTGGCGCAGGACAAGGCCCGCTTTGGGCAATTCTTCTGCGGTCAGACCGCGTAGGCCCAGCTTTTTCGCCTCTAGATGCACCATCACGAAGATGCCGAAATAGTGGAGCAATGCCGGGAAGAGGGCGGCGGCCAGCACGTCGCGTAGCGGGATTTCGAGGTATTCGACCATGATGAAGGCAGCGGCCCCCATGACGGGCGGGGTGATCTGGCCCCCGGTGGAGGCGGTGGCCTCGACCGCGCCGGAGAAATGGGGCGGGTAGCCGACTTTCTTCATTGCCGGGATCGTCAGCGCGCCGGTGGTGACGGTGTTGGCGATGGAGGAGCCGGAGATGGACCCCATAAAGGCCGATGCGCAGATGGCGACTTTGGCCGGGCCACCCGCGTAGCGGCCCGCGATGACGGAGGCGAGGTCGATGAAAAGTTGGCCAAGGCCGATGCGTGTGGCGAGGACGCCGAAGAGGATGAACAGGAACACGTATTGCGCCATGACGCCGATGGCGATGCCGTAGATGCCCTGATTGGTCATGTAGAGGTGGTTGATCAGGCCCAGCCAACTTGCGCCGCCATGCTTGAGCGCGCCCGGTGCGTAGGGGCCGAAGATGGCGAAGAGGACGAAGATCAGCGCGATCAGCGGCAGGGTCGGGCCGATGGAGCGTCGGGCGGCCTCCAACGTGATGACGAGGAGGGCGGTGCCCATGAATACGTCGGATTGGGAGGGGTTGCCCACTCGGTCGGCGACGACTTCGGGGGGTAGCAGCGGCAGGTAAAGCGCGGCGGCGACGGCGAGGGCGGAGAAGATCAGATCGAGAAGCGAGACGCCCTGAACGCGATACCATCCGGTCGCCACGGCGCCGGGTGCGCTTTTGCGCCATGGGAAGAGCAGGAAGACGAGACCGAGGACGAAGGCGAGGTGGATGCCCCGGTGCAGCAACTCGCGGATCAGGCCAAAGCCGGATGCGTAGAAATGGTAGACCGACATCGCGACGAGGGCGGTGGAAATGACGATGGCCAGTTTCGGCCCGGTCGTGCGGAATGCCGTTTCGGGGTCGTATTTCCGCTCGATCTCGGCGAGTTCTTCGGGCGACAGGGTCCGGTTCTCGTCGGCCATTGCCGCCTCCATCGTGGGTTTTGGAAAATCCTGCCCCGCATCGTCGTGCGGGGCAGGATGATCAGAACAGTCAGCGCAAGTGGCTGATGTTCTGCTTACTTGAGCATGTCCATCAGCTCGCCGAGGCGGGCGTTGAGGGCTTCGAGTTCGGCGCGGATCTCGTCATTGCTCATGCTGCCCGCCATGCCGCCATCTTTGGAGAGAAGGCCGACTTCCATGTAGAAGCGTTTTGCACCGTCATGCAGGGGCACGCCAACGCCGGTCAGGGCGGTATCGGCGGTGATCGTCTTGCCTTTTGCGTGGCCGTTATCGAGCAGCTTGCGCGAGTTGTCGTTCCACAGCGCCTTGGTGATGCCGTAGATCAGCTCTTCGTCCTGCTTGGCGCTGGTGAACCACTGTGCGCCGACGGAGACGGTCGAGGTGGTGTCGACGCCCTCATAGGTGCCTTCGGGGATTTGGCTCATGCCGAAGAAGCCGTATTTCTCGGTCAGGGCGATGGCCGCGTCACCGTCGATGGCGACAAGCGACATATCGGCGGCGGAGGCCAGCTCGACCAGCGAGCCGGTCGGGTAACCGGCGACGACGAAGAAGGCGTCGATCTTGCCGTTGCGCAGGGCTTCGGAAGCGGCACCACCCTTGAGCGCCTCGGCGGTGATGTCGTCGGTGGACAGGCCCGATGCTTCGAGAATCAGCTTGGCATCGACATAGGTGCCCGAACCCGGCTCATCGAGGGAGACGCGCTTGCCCTTGAGGTCTTCGACGGAGGTGATGCCGCTGCCTTTGAGGGTGACGAGGTGGATGTGTTCCTCGAACAAGGCGGCGATCGTGCGTAGGTCGGTCGCCGGTGCCTTGCCCTCCATCGTGCCTGTGCCGGTGAAGGCCCAGAAGGCGACGTCAGATTGGGCGAAGCCCGAATCACGCAGGCCGGAGGTGATGGCGTTGATGTTGTCGACCGAACCGCGCGAGGAAACGGCGGAGGCGATCAGGCCGGGGACGCCGCAGCTACCCCCCTTGTCGCAAGAGCGCGAACCGGGCGGGTTGGAGACTGCATTCGCGATGACGCCGCCAACAGGGTAGTAGGTATAGGCGGTGCCGCCCGTGCCGATGGTGAAGAATTTGAGGTCTTGTGCGCTGGCCGCGCCGGTCATGCCCATTACCGCAAGCGCGCCGGCCACAACGGCGTTCCTGAGCGTTTTTGTCATCGTCATGTATCATCCCTTTCGTATCCGGCCCTTCATGGACCAGTTCGCCGAAGACGTTATCAAGGGCGTGTCGATACGGACAGGGGGAGTTTTGATCTTCGATTGAAATCCTGTTCGAGCGGATTTTATCGGCATTGCCCTTTGCAAGCGGCCAATCAATCGCTATATTAGAGACGTTCGCGCAAGCGGACTATGGTGATAAACGCGCGTGTAATAAGCGGCTTGGACCCGGGGGCGGTACCCGGCGGCTCCACCAACATTCCCTTCGTTTGGGGGACGGACGGGGCCGAAATAGGATCGACAAACGTCTAAAGGCGTAGCTTTTACCCGGCATGGTTCCGCCGTTATCGGGCTATTCGCACAATTGCAAACGACAATCGTGCTCCGGTCGCTCTCGCCGCTTAATTGCGGTGCGAAG
>CALJIU010000319.1 GCA_937974055.1 uncultured Neomegalonema sp.
TTTTCCGGTGGCCATTTTCAGCGGGCAGATTGCCGCCGCGCTGGCGATGGGCAATGGCGTGCTGGCGAAGCCCGCCGAGCAGACGCCTGCGGTGGCATGGCGCTGCGTGCAGTTGCTGCACGAGGCGGGGGTGCCGCGTTCGGCCTTGCAACTGCTGCCCGGTGATGGGGCGGTGGTCGGGGCGGCGCTGACGGCGTCGGATACGCTCGACGGCGTGTGCTTCACCGGCTCGACCACGACGGCGCAGGTGATCCACCGCGCGATGGCCGAGCATATGGACCCGCGCGCGCCGCTGATCGCGGAGACGGGCGGGCTGAACGCGATGATCGTGGACAGCACGGCCCTGCCGGAGCAGGCGATCCGCGATATCGTGGCGAGCAGCTTCCAGTCGGCGGGGCAACGGTGTTCGGCTTTGCGGTGCCTGTATGTGCAGGAGGACGTGGCCGAGACGGTGCTGGAGATGCTGTACGGGGCGATGGACGAGCTGCATGTCGGCAATCCGTGGGAACTGCGCACCGATGTCGGGCCGGTGATCGATGCGGATGCGCAGGGCGATATCACGGCCTATATCGACGCCGCCGAAGCGGATGGGCGGGTGCTGAAGCGTATGACGCCGAAGGGCGAGGGGCGGTTCATCGGGCCGACCGTGATCCGCGTGGATGGGATTGCGCAGATGGAGCGGGAAATCTTCGGTCCCGTGCTGCATGTGGCGACCTTCGGGGCCGACGAGATCGATGCGGTGATCGATGCGATCAATGCGACGGGTTACGGGCTGACCTTCGGCCTGCATACGCGCATCGATGACCGGGTGCAGCATATCGTGGACCGGGTGGAGGCGGGGAACCTGTACGTCAACCGCAACCAGATCGGGGCCATCGTCGGGTCGCAGCCGTTTGGCGGGCATGGTCTTTCCGGCACGGGGCCAAAGGCGGGGGGGCCGCTGTACCTGACGCGCTTCGCTACCGGGATCGACGTGGCCGCGCCCTCCGGCGAATTGTCGTTGCCGGGGCCGACGGGGGAGTCGAATCGATTGTCGTTTCACGTGCGGTCGAACGTGCTGTGTCTGGGGCCGGATACCGACGCACAGGTGGCGGCTGTCGAGGCGCAGGGGGCAACTGCGATGCGGGCTGATGTGGCCGAGGGGGTCATGCGGCTGGGCCGCGATGCGGGGATTGACGCGGTTGTCTCCGACGGCGGCGACGAGGATGCGCGGCGCATCCGTCGGGCCATCGCGGCGCGGGCCGGCGCGATCATTCCGCTGCTGGCGAGCGATGACGTGGTCATCGGGCTGACGCTGGAGCGGCATGTATGTATCGACACCACGGCGGCGGGGGGGAATGCGTCGCTGCTGGCGGATACTGACGAATGATACCGATGGCGGTGATCAATGACCGTTCTGTTCCAAGCGCAGAGTGGAAAAGTGAAAACGGTCAGCGATTTTCGCCCTTGGTATGAAGCATTGCATCCCCGGTCTTGTGCCGGGGTCTCGCGTAAAAAAGCCGCCCCGGTCGAGGGCGGCTTTTTCATTGGCGGTGCCGTGCGGCGCTATAGCGATTTGCGATAAACTTGGCACTTGGTGATCCAGGACAATCGCAATTCGCTTTATCCGCCGCTGTAGAGGTAGTTCGGCAGCCAGAGGGCGATCTGGGGGAAGACGAAGATCATGACGAGGCCGATGACCTGAATAACCATGAACTGCATCATGCCCAGATAGATGTCCTTGAGATCCCATTCCGGCACCACGCCCTTGAGGAAGTAGGCGGAGAGGGCGACCGGGGGCGATAGCCACGCGGTTTGCAGGTTCACCGCCACGAGGATTGCGAACCAGACCAGAAGGTCCACACGCTCCATTCCGAAGGCAGGGCCGAGGGTTTCGACCACGGGCATCAGGATCGGCACGATGATGAGGACGATGGGAACCCATTCCAGCGGCCAGCCGAGCAGGAAGATCAGCGCCATGATGAGGATGAGGGTCATCACCGGCGATAGCTCTAGCGACAGCAGCAACTCGGTCAGCATCTTCGGCGTGCCGAGGTTGGAGAAGACCGCCCCGAAGAAGTTGGACGCGGCGACGAGGAACATGATCAGGACGGTGATTTCCAGCGTCTTGATCAGGGCGTTGTAGAAGCCCCCCGCCGTCAGCTTACGATAGACCAGCGACAGCAGGATCGAGCCGAAGGCACCGCAGGCGGCGGCCTCTGCCGGGGTTGCCCAGCCGAGCAGGATCGAACCGAGGGCAAACGAGATCAGGACCGTGGGCGGGACGAGGCCCATGAAGAATTCATACCACAGGTCCGAGAAGTAGAAGCCACCGGGGCGCACACGGCGCATGAACTGGAACGTGATGAACATGAACGCGATCCACAGCACCGGGATCACCAGACCACCCAACGGGAAGAAGGCGAGCGAACCGCTAGCCCCCATCACGCAAAGCTGGATGAAGATGATGAGCGAGGCCATGACCAGCGCGACTTCGGCGAGGTAGTAGGGCGATGTCTCCGGCTGGTCTTCGGGGGCGAGGATCGGGCCGAGGCTGGGGTTAATCCAGCAGCGCACCATCGCGTAGATCATGTACAGACCGGCCAGCATCACACCGGGCAGGATGGCGGCGCGGAAGAGGTCGGTGACGGGCACTTCCAGCACCGGACCCATGACGATCAGCATGATCGAAGGTGGGATCAGGATGCCGAGCGTGCCGCCCGCCGTGATCGTTCCGGCGGCCATACGCACATCATAGCCGGAGCGGTTCATGGTCTTTGCGGCCATGATGCCGAGGATGGTGACGGAGGCCCCGACGATGCCGGTGGCGGCGGCGAAGATGGTGGAGACGAACAGGACGGCGATGAAGAGTGCGCCGCGTGTGCGCGACATCATCATCTGCACGGCGTTGAACAACCGCTCCATCAGGCCCGCCTGCTCCATCATGATGCCCATGAAGATGAACAACGGGACGGCGACCAATTGATCGTCGAGCATGGTGGAGTTGGCCTGCAAGGTCAGCAGGTAGAAGGTCAGGTCACTGTTCGTGCCCCAAGTGCCGAAGACGAAACCGAGAAAGATCAGCGTGAAGGAAATGGGGAAGCCGACGAAGATCGAGAACAGCATCGCGGCGAGCATGTAAAGACCGATGGTCGGCTTGTCGATATCACCCAAACTACCGAACAGACCCGCGAACCAGTCCAACCCGGCCTGAATGTAGAGGACGATATCTTGCAGGAAGGTGGTGTCGCCTTTCTTCAGCGCCCGTGCGGCATCCTTGGCCAGATCCTTCTGGAAGAAGACTACGTAGAACAGGATGGCGAGGAGGATGAAGTAGGGAACGAGGATCTTGAGGAACTTGGCCTCGCGCGATTTTCCCATCTGGTGGAACGCGCGGAAAAGCTCTGGAAAGCCCTGCAAGAACAGCAGGCCCGCGCCGATGGGCATGAAAATGCGGGCGGGCCAGAGGATCGGTGCCCATGTGGAATCGGACGCCTCTTCCCAGCGGCCCCACGGCTTGTCCCAACCGCGCCAGCCCATTGAATCGAGGGTGAATTCCAGCGCGCTCCAGAAGAAGAAGAGCATCGCGGGGAAATAGAACAGCAGGTAGAGGATCGCATCGACCGTCGCCTGCGTCTTGGGTGACCAGTTGCGGAACAGGAAGTCGGCGCGGATATGGACGCCGCGCATCAGGGCATAGCCCGCCGCGCCCATGAAGAGGATGCCGCCGGTCATGCGGCTGATATCATAGACCCAAAGCGTCGGGCCGAGGCCCCAATCGCGGGCTTGCTGATCCATGCCCTGCGCGGAGAGCATTCCGAAGGCGGTGCGGGAGAAGACCTCGAACACCATCGCGGCGATCAATGGCACAAGCAGCAGGCACAGGATGCGCCCGGCCCACAGGTTGATGACGTCGATGGTGGCGGTGATGGGCCGCTGCCATGAGGTCATGTCCTCCGGCGTTTGGCCCGGCTCTTCCGCACGGCGTTCCGCAATCAGCTCGTCGGTGATGTCTAGCTCACCGATACCCGGCTCATTCGCCATCGGTCATTCCCCCTGAAAATTCAATTATCCACCCCCGGCATCGCCGGGAACCATTTCAGCCAGCAATTTGGAAGAAGAGGCCTCGGATCGTTGTCCGGGGTGGTTGCGTGTGCCGCTTGGGGTGAAACGCGATTTTAGCGTGCGTTCCGCTCGAAACGGCCCAAAAAAATCCCCTTCCCGCCGGAGCGGGAAGGGGGTGTCGATTACTTCACCGAGTCAGCGAAGGCTTTACCCAGAGCGGCGTTCGATGCCTGTGCACCGGCCCAGAAAGGCACGGCGATGGCAGCGAAGTCTTTCTGGCTCTGCCAGACTTCTGCGAAGAAGGCGTTCTCTTCCGCGTTCTTCTCCAGCGACGCTTTCGCAGCGTTCATGTACGCTGGGAAGTAGTCGGCAGGGGTGTCATGCAGCTGAACACCGTGGTTTTCCACGAGGTCTTTCAGCGCCTTACCGTTTTCGTAGATGCGGTAGGACATTGCTTTCGAGAGCGAGGCATTGGCCGCGACTTCAAGAGCTTTCTTCTCAAGATCGGAGAGACCTTCATAGACATCGCCGTTGATGTACATGTCGGCGTTCACGACGACCTGGTGAAGACCCTGAAGGTAGTAGTGCTTCAGGACTTTCTGGAAGCCGAAAACCGAGTCAGGCTTGGGGCAGCACCATTCGGCGGCGTCGATCGTGCCTTTTTCGAGGGCAGGAAGGATGTCGCCACCGCCCATTGCGACCGAAGCCACGCCGATGTCCTTATACGTCTGACCGGGGATGCCGGGAGGCGTACGGAAACGGTACTTGCGGAAGTCGTCCATCGAGTTGATCGGCTCTTTGAACCAACCGAGGGCTTCTGGGCCGACGGGCTGGAGCATGAAGCCCTTCACGTTGACGCCCATTTCGTCCCAGAGCTGGTCGTACAGCTCTTTGCCGCCGCCATACTGGAACCACGAGACGAAGGCGATGTTGTCGATGCCGACGCCTGCGCCCGCGACGGGCGAACCGAAGAGCATGGCGGCAGGGTGCTTGCCGGACCAGTAGTGCGTCCATGCGAAGCCGCCTTCGATGAGGCCCTTATCGACCGCGTCGAGGGTTTCTTTCACGCCGACGACCGCGCCTGCGGGCAGGACTTCGATCTTGAGCGAGCCATTGGTCAGGTCGCTGACGTCCTTGGCGAATTCGTTCAGCATGAAGACTTCGTCAGCCTTCGAGGGGATCACCGACTGGACGCGGATCACGGTTTCGGCGAAGGCCGCCGTCGACAGTGCGGCCATTGCCACACCGAGCACGGCGCTTTTGAGGATGTTCATTCAATCACTCCCTATGAGTTGCTTGTCGTTGGAACGGGTTCTCCCCAAAGTGCGGGGATGCCCACCGTCGGGCATTCGTGTCGTCTCGCGCGCGTCCGTAACATGGACCGATATTCTTATACAAGACTGGTAGTACATGACCACACCATTCATCCGTACAGGCCTTGCGGCTCGACGGCGCGTTTTGTGCCGACATCCAGCCATGTTGCCACGGTTGGGTGCCGAAATGAAAGGTCGGTGTGGGATGCGGCAGCAGTGAGGCCGCCGACTGCATCCGCGCGCCGTATTCTTGGGCGCGGATATTCCGGGAAGTCGTAAAAAAACGGGCCGGGACTCCGTTCCATCCGCCGCGATGTGCGACCGGGTGAATGGAACTTGATACACAAGCGGTATCGGCCAGTTTTTCGATGCAATGCTGCATTCAGTGACCGCCCCCTTTGCCTTCGGGGACGCATTGCGCTTCGGAGAGGAAGCCGAACATCGTGCCAATGCCGGTATCGCATCCGGTGACACCGCGATACAGCATCTCGAAGGCGACGTAGAGGAGTACGGCGAGGCCAAGCCATGAAATCGCGGGGTATTTCGCAAGCAGATTCATGATGAGTGTGGCGGCGAAGGCCATTAGGACGATGGCGAGGCCGAGGCCGAAGACCAGCTTCGTCGTGTCACCATCGGCAATGGCGGCCACGGCCAGCACATTGTCGAGGGACATGGACACGTCGGCGATGGTGATCGCGATGAGCGCCTGTTTCAGCGTGCGCTTCGGTGGGCCATCGTATCCGCCTTCTTCCGCCTCATGCAGCGCGGCCTCGGCCTGTGCATCGGTATGGTCGCGGATATCCTTGTAGAGATGCCAGCAGACCCAAAGCAACAGCACGCCGCCGACGAAGAGAAGGCCGGGAATGCCGAGCAGCTTGGTCGCAACGACGGCGAAGATGATGCGCAGCACGGCGGCGACCACCATGCCGTAGAGAATCGCTTTCTTGCGCAATTCGGGCGCGAGGCCCGCAGCGGCCATGCCGATGATGAGGGCATTGTCCCCAGACAATACGAGATCGGCGATGATAATTGCGCCGAAATCGGCAACTGTATCCCACATTCTAAGCGGCTCCCGCCATTTGGTTTCTGCCAGAGCGCGGGTTCGGTTTCGCGCCCTGCTTGGAGTCCTCGCGGACCATGTCAGACAGTTTCTCGCCGATCATTATGGCGGGTGCGTTGGTATTGCCAGAGACGATCTGAGGCATAATCGAACAATCGGCTACGCGAAGGCCGGTGACGCCGCGTACGCGCAGGCGTTCGTCGACAACCGCGTGCGCGTCCTGACCCATGCGGCAGGTGCCGGTGGGGTGGTAGATTGAGGATGCGGTGTTGCGCACCCATTCGAGGAGTTGTTCATCGGTCGTGTTGTCCGGGCCGGGGCGCAGTTCTTCGGTGATTGCGGCCTTGAGCGGCTCGAAGCTCGAAATTTTCTGAGCGATCTTCACCCCCGCAACCGCCGTCGCGCAATCGAGCGGGGTGGCAAGATAGTTGGGATGAATTTTCGGCGCGCCGAGCAGGTTTTCGGGGTTCAGCAGCAGGTGCCCGGCGCTTTCGGGGCGTAGCTGGCAGACCGAAGCCGTGAAGGCGGAGAAGGGGTGGACACCCTCGCTGGTGCTGTCGGCGCTCCACGGTTGGATGTGGAACTGGATATCCGGGGTTTCCAACTCTGGCCGCGTCTTCATGAAGCCGACGGCGAGGCTGGCGGCCATCGTCATGGGACCGGAGCGTTTGAGGGCGTATTCGGCGGCGATCTTCATCCTGCCGATCAGACTGCGCACCTCGTTATTCATCGTCGGGCGCGTGCATTTATAGATGAGACGGGCCTGAAGATGGTCTTGCAGGTTGGTGCCGACCGCCGGGGCATCGTGGATCTGGTCGATGCCGACATCGGCGAGATGCCCGCCGGGGCCGATGCCCGATAGCATGAGGATTTGGGGCGACCCGATGGCCCCCGCACTGAGAATCACTTCGCGGCGGGCGTGGATGATCTCGGTCCGGCCATTGGGGCGCATGATTTCAACGCCGGTGGCGCGCTTGTCGGCATCGAAGACGATGCGTTTGACATGGGCTTTGGTGATGACGTCGAGGTTTTTGCGCTTGCGCGCCGGTTTCAGATAGGCTTTGGCCGAAGAGCAACGGAAGCCATTCGACGCGGTGAGCTGGAAATAGCCCACCCCTTCCTGAGTCGCGCCGTTGTAATCGTCGTTATAGGCGTAGCCTGCAGCTTGCGCCGCCTCGACCCACTCATCGCAGATGCGGCGCTTGAGGCGCATGTTGGAAACTGAAAGCGGACCATCGCCGCCGTGGTATTCGTCGGCACCGCGTTCTTGTTTCTCGGAACGCCGGAAATAGGGGAGCACGTCGTCCCAGCCCCAGCCCGTATTGCCAGACTGACGCCAACCGTCGTAGTCTTCCGCCTGTCCACGGACGTAGAGCAACCCGTTGAGCGAACTTGACCCGCCCAGCACCTTTCCCCGTGGCCAAGGCAATTGGCGTCCGTTGAGGCCGGGGTCCGGCTCGGTCATATATTTCCAGTCGAGGGAGGAATTCATGGTCTTGAAGTAACCAACAGGGATATGGATCCACGGATTCGAGTCGCGGCCACCAGCCTCAACCAGACCAATTGTTGCGTCCCCTTGCTCGGACAAACGCCCTGCTACGGCGCATCCCGCCGACCCAGCCCCTATGACAATGTAATCGAATTCCACAATCATTCCCCTCACCATTCAAAAACTAAGACCATAGTTCTCAAAAATTTCAAAGCGATTTCGCAACAGAAAGCCGATATTGTGATTACCATGAATGATATGATGGATAGAATCCCGACGAATATGAGGATGATCGTCATCCTCGAAACGTTGTCACAGGCGGGGCGCCCGCTATCGGTAGCCGAAATCGGGGAGGTCGTCGATCTTCCTAAGCCAACCCTACACCGTCTTTGCACCACACTGGAAGAGGATGGTTTTCTGATTCGTGATAGTACCGGCGGTAGACTGCGCCCGGCACGGCGGACACGAATGTTGGCCTCTGGTCTGTTGATGGCGTCGCAGCTGCATATCGCGCGGCGGATGGTGATGACCGCGCTGGCGGCAGAGATTCGTGAAACGTGCAATTTCTCGACCCCCGGCGAAAGCGGGATGAAATATGTCGATCGCGTGGATACGCCGTGGCCGCTGCGCTACCAGTTGCCCATCGGGGCGGAAGTGCCTTTTCACTGTACCGCGAGTGGAAAGATGTATTTGGCGAGCAATGATGACACCACGCTTGAGCGTATGCTGGATGTGATGCCCCTGACCCATGAGGGGCCGAATTCGATTACGGACAAGGATGCCCTGCGCCGGGAGATTGCCGCTGTGCGCAAGGCGGGCCATGCGTGGGATAGCGAGGAATTCATGGCCGGTATGGTCGCCATGGCCGCGCCGGTTCGTGACCCGGACGGGCGCTTGGCGGCAACGATCGCATTCCATGCGCCCCTGCAACGGATGAGTTTTGAAGCCGCGGCGGAATGGGTGCCGCGCTTGAAAAAAGCTGCCGTCGATCTTGAGGTGCTGTTGTTCGGGGATGATGAGGGCGGTGCGTGAGCGCCTTCCTACAGTACGGAAAGCAGGGCGATTGCCGCCAGCGGCAGGGTGAATGTCATCCATGAGCGCCACAGCAGGGCGAGGGTGTCGTCTATATCATCCGCTTCGAGCGTCCGTTCGCCATCCGCATTGACGAAAGGGTCGTCGGTCAACGCGCCATCGTAGATGCGCGGGCCGGATAGGGCCAAAGCAAGGGAATAGGCGACCGCTGCCTCTGGCCAGCCCGCATTGGGCGAGCGGTGCCGGGGGGCGTCTTCCATCACGGCGTCGAAACGCACCGAGAAATCTTTCAATAAGCCTTCGTCACGGTCACGGCGGCGCAGGACGCCCGCGAAGACGATTAGCAGCGCGGTGAGGCGGGCGGGAATCCAATTGAGGATGTCGTCGAAACGGGCAGCGGCCCAGCCAAATTCTTCGTAGCGAGCGTTGCGGTAGCCGATCATCGAATCGGCGGTGTTGACCGCCTTGTAGAGCGCGATGCCGGGCAGGCCGAGGAACAGGAACCAGAAGGCCGGGGCGATAACGCCGTCGGAGAAATTCTCCGCCGCCGATTCGATGGCGGCGCGGGAGATGCCGCTTTCGTCCAGTTCCGTCGTGTCGCGCCCGACGATCTGCGCCACTGCCCGCCGTCCCATTTCTGGCGATAGGTGCAGTCCGGCGGTGACGGCGCGGACATGGTCCATCAGGCTGCGATGGGCGAGGAGGATGGCCGCGCCGATTACCTCGAACACGCCGAAGAAGATGTCGAGGGAGAGAAGGCGGGCGATGATGTAGACGGGGATCAGCACGGCAATCAGGGCGATGACGCCTTTCGCCTTTCGCCCCGCGCCGCGATTAAGCGTCTTGTCGAGCCAGCCGACGAGATTGCCCATCAGCACCGCCGGATGGGGCGCGCGTTTCCAGAGCCAATCGGGTTCGCCGAACAGGGCGTCGAGGAGGAGGGCGAGGGCTAGCATGGGGAATACGGGACTTTCGTTTATCAGTGGCATCCCCGGACACGATCTGGGGTGCGATTAGCGTGCGGGCGTCTCAAACACCATGCCGTTTCTTGTACCAGTCCACGAAACGGGGGATGCCGTCGGACAGGCTGGTGGTAGGGGCGAAGCCGAGATCGGCGCCGATGCGGTCGATATTCGCGTATGTCTCGTACACGTCGCCGGGCTGCATGGGGAGCATGATCTTTTCGGCCTTACGGCCCGTGGCCTCCTCGATTGCCTCGATGAAATCCATCAGGCGTTCGGGGCGGTTGTTGCCGATATTATAGACGCGGTGGCGCGCGGCTCCCTCGCCCGATAGCGGGGGCATGTCGGCGGTGGCGACCACGCCGCTGACGATATCGTCGACATAGGTGAAATCGCGCTTCATTTCGCCGTGGTTGAAGACCTTGATCGGCTGACCGGCGAGGATGGCGCGGGTGAAGAGCCACGGGGCCATATCGGGGCGACCCCACGGGCCGTAGACGGTGAAGAAACGCAGGCCGACCTGTGAAATGCCGTAGAGGTGGGAATAGGTGCGGCTCATCAATTCGTCGGAGCGTTTGGTGGCGGCGTAGAGGGAGACGGGGCTGTCGACGCGGTCATCCTCGGAGAAGGGCTGCGCCTCGTTCGCGCCGTAGACCGAGGAGGAGGAGGCGTAGGCGAGGTGCTCGACGGTATCGGAATGGCGTACGCCCTCGATGATGTTGAGATGGCCGACCACGTTGGACTGGATATAGGCGTGGGGGTTCTCAAGCGAGTAGCGGACCCCCGGTTGCGCGGCGAGGTGGATGACGCGGCGGGGCTTTGCCTGGGCAAACAGGGTCTGGACCGTGGCGCTGTCGGCGATATCGCCTTCCGTGACCGTGAAGCCGGGCAGGGCGGTGAGTTGGGCGAGGCGCTCGCGTTTGAGGGCGACCTCGTAATAGTCGTTGAGATTGTCGATACCGACGACTTTCTCACCGCGTTCGAGCAGGCGGCGGGCGGTGTGCATACCGATGAACCCGGCAACGCCGGTGACGAGATAGGTCATGGGGGGTCGCTCCATTATACGGCGTCTGGTTAACAGACCAAACCTTTCCGGTCACTGAACGCCGGGGGTGACAGGAAACACGCGCCAATCGCGGGGAGGCGGGTTATAACGCAGAGGCAATCGCTACAGGAGCCGCCGCCATGTCCGACCCCCACAACTCCGCCCCAGCCGATGGCCAGCGCCGCCAGATTACGCTGGCGGATGCCGATAAGCTGATGGCCGATTCGGCGAAGGCGATCGATCTGGCCGCGCGGGTCTACGAGGCCGCCGCGCAGCAGACAAGCGGCGCGCAGCATGGGCTGATGCGGCAAAAAGCGTGGAATGCGCGACAGATGCAGCGCGGGGCGGGGCCGCGATGGTTCTCTCAGGCGGGGCAGGATCGGTATCTGGATGAAGTGGTGTTCAAGGGCAAACGCGGGGGCGTGTTCCTCGATATCGGGGCTTATGACGGGGCAACGGGGTCGAACACGCTGTTCTTCGAGGCGTTTCGGGGGTGGACGGGGCTAATGGTCGAGCCGTCACCGACCTATGCCGCCGCCGCGCGGGCCTGTCGCAATGCACCGTTGGCGCAGGTGGCGATTGCGCCGACGGATGGCGAAGCGGAGTTCCTGCACATCACCAGCGGTTACACGCAGATGAGCGGATTGGCGGGCAGCTATGACTCGAAGCTGCGCGCGCAGGTGGAGGCGGATAGCCGCTATGAAGGCGAGACGATTGCGGTGAAGACGCGGACGCTCGCCAGCCTGATCGACGAATACGCGCCCGGTGCCATCGACCTGATCTCGCTGGATATCGAAGGGGGCGAGGTGGCGGCGCTGTCGGCTTTTGATTTTGCGAAATATCCCGTTCATGCGTGGACCATCGAGAATAATGCGGGGGATAGCGGCGGGGAAATCGGGGCGATCATGCAGGCGGCGGGCTATGCGCGTGCGGCCCATGTGGGGGTGGATGAGATATACGTGCGGGGGTGACGCTACGCGATTTTCTCGATCCGATGGAACATGTGGCGGGCTTGGTCATTGATGCTGCAAGACCGGGCGGAGCGCCGCCTAATCCAAAGGAGACGCATAATGGCCATGAACAGCCTCAAAGACATCTATATCGACCAGATGCAGGACTTGTATTCGGCAAACAAGCAGGCGATCGACGTCACGAAAAAGCTGACGGAAGCGGCAACGCATTCCGGGCTGAAAGACGCGCTGAAGGCCGGTGTCGAGGGTATCGAGCGGGGTCAGGAAAAGCTGGAAGCCATGATCAAGGCCCATGACGCGGACCCAAATGGCGAGCATTGCAAGGGCATGGAGGGTCTGGTGAAGGAAGCCAACGCCCATGCGCTGAACGCGGAATTTGGCGATGACGATGTGCGCGATGCGATGATCATCACGCAGTACCAGCGCATGGTACACTACGCAATCGCCGGGTATGGTTGCCTTCACGCCTTTGCCAAGCGCCTCGGCCTCGACACCGAAGTGGTGAAGCTGAACGAGATGCTCGATAACACCTATGATGGCGACCGGACGATGACCGATCTTGCCATTGGCGGGATCAACAAGGCCGCCGCTGCGTAAGGCATGAAGCTTACGGCGTTTCTATGCAGCTAACCGTGCCCACTATTGCGTGAGACGCTTTTGTATCCGAGTAAATTGTTGAAGGGGGTCTTCCGAGAGGGAGGCCCCTTTTTTCTATGGGTTGTGATTGATTGTAGCATTGGGGCTGGTGCGTGAATGGGTGCGCGCTTTCATGGGGATGAGCGTGAAAGGGAGCAGCGCGCGCTTGACATTTGGGGAGTTTTCATGTCGATTGTTCTTGTTTTGTTTTTAACGAGGAGACGTGCCGTAGATGAGTTGGACCCGCTGCATCGAGATCAATCGCGAAGATTTGCTGCCCATTGTGGCGCAGATTCTCGCGATGCTGGGCGGTGGCGAGGTTTTGCTGCGGCATATGCATCTGGCGATTTTGGCGCTGTTGCGTCCGGCAGAATCGACGCTACGGCGGCTGATTGAGATTGCGGCGAAGGATATCGTGGTGAAGCCGCGTGCGAAGCGGTCGCCGCCTTCGGGGAAGATTCCGAAGGGGTCGGGTGGGCGGAAGCCGGTCTTTGTCTTGATGGACCCTCGCAAGGAGGTTGGACCGCCGAAGCGGAAGACCGCTCCGGGATTTGGGCCGAATGTGCGGGGGTTCGATGATCTCGATATCTCGCCGCCCAGTCGTGTGGAGATAACGCCGGATGATCCGATATCCGCCGCTGCGCTTCGTCGCCGGGTCGAGGCTTTGGTCGCGGCGATGAACGATATTCCGGGGCAGGCGAAGCGGCTGGCGCGGAAGCAGGCTGGAATGGCGAGGCCGATGCGGGTGATGCGCCCCGGTAGGCCACCGGGACATGTGGAGCGCGGGAAGCGGCCCATCGATCTGCTGCTGCGGGAGGTGCATGAGTTGGCACTGATGGCGCTGGCGGGGATGAAAGCGCCTCCGTGAGATAATCGGTTTTTAGGACGAGGTTTTTGGGCCGTCGCCGCTGGGCGGGGGGCTGATTTGGTGTGCCTGCTATTTGCCGTCGGCCCATCTCGCTTCATTCTTACAGAGCCAAGGACTTGGCCACGCCCCTGTCACCCGATGAATGTTGCGCGGGGGGCGTTTCGCGGTAGGGTCGCGGCATGACACGCGACTCAGCAGAATGGCGGTATTCGGAGCGATCGGTTCCCTATGACGACGCGCTCGCTTTCATGGAGGCGCGGGTGCAGGAAATCCGGGCCGGGGAAGCCGGGGATTGCGTCTGGCTGCTGGAGCATCCGCCGCTCTACACCGCCGGAACCAGCGCCGATCCGGCGGATTTGATCGACCCCGACCGCTTTGCGGTTCATCGCGCCGGTCGCGGGGGGGAATACACCTATCACGGGCCGGGCCAGCGCATCGGCTATGTCATGCTCGACCTGCGCGCACGGGGGGGCGATGTGCGGGCCTATGTGCGCGATTTGGAGGAATGGGTGATCCGAACGCTGGCCCGGTTCGGGGTGACGGGGGAGCGTCGGGAGGGGCGCGCGGGCGTCTGGGTGCGGCGGACGGATATCGGCGCACCGCAGCGCGAAGACAAGATCGCGGCGCTGGGGGTGCGGGTGCGCCACTGGGTCACGATGCACGGCATCGCCCTGAACGTCGAGCCGGACCTGTCGCATTACGCCGGGATCGTGCCCTGCGGCATCGCCGAACATGGCGTGACGAGCCTGTTCGATCTGGGCATCACGGCAAGCATGGAGGAGGTCGATATGGCCCTGCGCGCGGAATTCGAGGCGGTCTTTGGCGGGGAGGCGGGCGCATGGCGCGGGTGAAGACGCCGCCCCTGAACCCGGCAACGCGCGAAGCGGCGCTTGCGCCTCTGCTGGCCGGGGGCTGGGCGATGGTCGAGGGGCGCGATGCGATCCGGCGGGAATTTCGCTTCGCGAATTTCGTCGCGGCCTTTGGCTGGATGACGCAGGTGGCGCTGGTGGCCGAAAAGCTGGACCACCATCCCGAATGGTCGAATGTCTGGAACCGGGTGTCGGTAACACTGATCACCCATGACTGCGACGGGTTGAGCGCATTGGATATCGAATTGGCGCGGAAGATGGACAGCCTCGCCACAGGATCGGCGTAATGGACGGGCAGTTTGGCGGGATGAAAACAGCCATCATCCTCGCCGCCATCCTCGCCACGACCCCCGCCACGGCGGAGACGGTGCTGAAATATTCAACGACCGTCGCGGGCATTCCGCTGGGCAAGATCAAGGTCGTTCTGAACGACGATGATGCGGATTACCGGGTGCGCGCGAAGTTCGAGATGGTGCCGATCCTGCGCACGATCTTCAATGGCGATGCCACGGCCAAGGCGGCGGGCAGCATGGCGGAAGGGCGGTTTCTGCCGCGCGAATCGGTCTTTCGATATGCGGGGCGCAAGCGCGACCGGACGATCACGATGCGCTTCGACGATGCCGGAAATCCGGCGGCTGTACAGGCAAAACCGCCCCTGCGCGAACGGTCTTACACGATTGGGGTGGAGGGAGCCGGGGGCGCGGTGGACCCGGCCTCGGCGGCATCGGTGTTGATGGCCCCGCGCGCCGAACCCTGCGCGCTGACCTTCGATGTGTTCGATGGGTCGAAGCGGCACCGCATCCACCTGACCGGGCAGCGGGGAGCGGCGAAGGGCAGCACGGTGACGTGTTCGGGGATGTATGAGCGGGTCAGCGGATTTAAAGACAAATACATGACGCCGGAGCGCCGCACATGGCCCTTTGTCGCGACGGTGAAGGGGCGGGGGGATGGTCGGTGGGTGCCGCTGAAAATCACCGCCGAGACAAAATTCGGACCGGCCAGCGCGACCCTGCGCTGACCGTCTACAGCGCCAGATAGCCGATTCCCGCGAAGGCGATGCCGCAGCCCAGCCATTGCGCCGCCGTCATCCGCTCTCGCAGGAAAATCCACGCCAGCAGGATGGTCAGCAATCCGAACATCGAGGAGGTGACCGAGGCGTATTGCGCATCCGGCAATCCCCCCGCCGACAGCACGGCCATCAAGGCGATGCCGTCAAGGATGCCCATCAGGACGAGGAAGGGCAGGGCGGCGCGACCCGGCCACCACGACAGCCCCCGCAGCGCGATCAATCCAACCAGCAGGGCAATCGAGACGAGGCGCGCCACGAGGGTTGCGGGCATATCCCCGGCCAGTTCCGCCGCGTGCTGACCGAAACCGAACGTGCCCGCGAAACCGATGGCCGAGGCAGCGGCGTAAAGGATGGTCGGCCCTTTCGGGGGAACGTCCTCCACCCCCTCATCGGCAAGGGCGGCGACCATTGAGACACCCGCTGCAATGGCCAGCACAGCCCCCCATTGCCACGGCGATATCGACGCCCCGGACATCGCCGCCCATGCCACCGACAAGACCGGATAACTGGCGATGATGGGCGAGACGAGGCGCACGGGGCCGCGCTGAAAAGCGTTGTAGAGGCCCACGCTGGCAAGCAGGAAAAACCCGCCCGCGATGGTCGCGTACAGTGCCGCCTCGCCCCCGATGGGGGTAAAACCCCCGGTTCCCGCCATCACGGCAAGGTGGAATCCGGCCCCAACGACCAGCACCATCAGCAAACACGCCATGAGGGGGGCGTTTTGGCTGATCTGCCGCACGATGATATCGTGGATTGCCCAAGCAAAGGCGGCGACAAGGCCCAAGGCCAGCGCGCTCATCCTTGGGTCCGAATAGCGAGGAACGGCACCCAGCCGAGCAGGTCGTTCTGATGATTGGTCATGGGTCTTTTCGATTATACGGGACGGAATGCAGATTTGGGCTTGCCGCTGCGGGGTGTTATTCTTACCATTCAATAATTATTCCACAGATGCAACGTGGTCGCGAGGGTTTACCATGCTTGATCTACCCTATCCCACCGTGCGGCCCGGTCCACCGAAACCGAGCGTCATCATCGAGCCGCGCGTCTTTTCGCTGCCCCCCGGAACCGAGCGGTATGTGGTCGAAGGGGCGGGCGCGATATTGGTGCGGGTCGAAGCCGGGGATCGCGTCACGGTCGAGAATACCGAAGGCGGGCAACCCTGCGAGATCGTGGTGGTCGATGCGGCGGGACGGGGGGATGCGGGCATTCTTGGGGCCAGCGCGGGCGGTCCGGCCACGGGGTTGATGGCGTTGCTGGCTGGGGATGACCCCTCGCTGCGCGGCCTGCGCATGGGTATCGAGGCGCGGGGCGTCGATCTGGCGGCGGCCCCGGCGATCCACCTGTTCGACAGCACGACCCCGGCGAAGGACGAAGCGGCCTTTACCGTCACCCGCGAGGGCGCGGTGATCGTTGCGGCCCCCGGCGGGCGCATGGATTTCGAGGCACAGAACACGGCGACGCCGCTGATATTATGGGTCAAGCGGGCCGTTGTGAAACCGGGGGAGCGGTTTGAATTGCCCGACCCCTTGGCCGACCCGGTCGCCGATATCCGCATCCATTCGGCCACGGCAAATGCCTATTTCGTCAAGGCAGGGGACTACATCCAGATCCTCGATGTGGACGGGCGGCAATGCACGGATTTCCAGTGCTTTTCAGCCCGCAAGCTGGATAAGGGCATCGAGCACGCCCTAGACGTGACCACCACCCGCACCCTGATGGAACACGCCTATCCCATGCCGGGCCTGCACGCGAAATACTACGATCAGGATATGCTGCCGCTGGTGGAGGTGATTCAGGATACTTGCGGGCGGCATGATGCCTTTGCACTGGCCTGTGCGGCGAAATATTACGACGATATCGGCTATCCGGGGCACACCAACTGTTCGGATAACTTCAACGCCGTCCTCGCCCCGCATGGGGTCACGAACCGCGCCGGTTGGATGGCGATCAACTTTTTCTTCAATACCGGCATCGACGAGCATGGCGTGATGTATTCCGATGAGCCGTGGTCGCGGCCCGGTGATTACGTGCTGCTACGCGCCCTGACCGATTTGGTCTGCGTCAGTTCTGCCTGCCCCGACGATACCAGCCCGGCCAATGGGTGGAACCCCACCGATATCCATGTGCGCACCTATGACGGCGCAGAGAAATTTCAGCGCGCGGTCGCCTTCCGCGCAACCCCGGACGCGGAGCCACAAATGACCAAGCAGACCGGCTTTCACGACAGCTTTGGGGCGCATACCCGCAATTTCATCGAGTATAACGGCTATTGGCTGGCCAATTGTTTTTCAGAGGCCGGACCGATCGAGGAATATTGGGCCTGCCGCAAACAAGCGGTGGTGATGGACCTGTCGCCGCTGCGCAAGTTTGAGATTACCGGGCCGGATGCCGAAGCCCTGTGCCAATACGTCTTTACCCGCAATATGAAGACGTTGCCGGTGGGCGGGGTGGTCTATACCGCGCTGTGCTATCCCCACGGCGGAATGGTCGATGACGGCACGGTTTTCCGGTTGGGGCGCGATAATTTCCGCTGGATCGGCGGCACGGATTACGGCGGTGAGTGGATTCGCGAAAAAGCCGAGGAATTGGGGCTGAAGGTGCTGGTGCGGTCCTCGACCGATATGCAGCATAATATCGCCGTTCAGGGACCGGAAAGCCGCGACTTGTTGAAGAAGATCGTCTGGACAGCGCCGCACCAGCCCGAATTGGAGGAACTGGCGTGGTTCCGCTTTACCCCCGCGCGCATCGGTGACGATCATGGGGTGCCCATCGTCGTCTCGCGCACGGGGTATACGGGCGAGTTGGGCTACGAAATCTTTTGCCATCCGCGTGATGCATCGGCGGTGTTCGATGCGGTGTGGGCGGCGGGGCAGGACCACGGCTTGCGGCCCATGGGGCTGGAGGCGCTGGACATGGTGCGGATCGAGGCGGGGCTGATCTTCGCGGGCTACGACTTCTCCGACCAGACCGACCCCTTCGAGGCGGGCATCGGCTTTACCGTGCCGTTGAAATCGAAGGAGGACGACTTCATCGGGCGCGAGACGTTGATCCGGCGCAAGGAGCATCCCTCGCGGAAGATGGTCGGCCTCGTGATCGACGGGAATGTCGATGTGGCGCATGGCGATTGCGTACATATCGGACGGGCGCAAATCGGCGAGGTGACGTCTTCGATGCGCTCGCCGCTGCTGGGGCAGAATATCGCGCTGGCGCGGGTCGATATCGCCCATGCGGAGGTTGGCACGGCGGTCGAGGTCGGTAAGCTGGACGGGCATCAGAAACGCCTGCCCGCCGCCATCACGCCCTTCGCCCATTACGACCCGAAGAAGGAGCGGCCTCGTTCGTAAGAGGCGCTTGTAAGGAGATTCTCATGAACCGGCGCGCCTTTCTCCTCGCCCTTGCTTTCCTCGCCAGCCCGGCGGCGGCGCAAAATGCGGTCAAGCTGACCGGGGATGAGATTACCGTGCTGCTGACCGGAAATACGGCGGTCGGCGCTTGGCAAGGGGCGAAATATCGCCAGCATTTCGGCAAGGACGGCATCACCCTCTACGCGCAAGACGGCACCCGCACCGCACGGGGAGAATGGCGTGTGGATGCGGAAGCGAAGGAGTACCAAAGCCGGTGGCCCGGCGATAAGGCATGGGAAGGCTGGTTCGTGATGGAATGGGGCGGTGCGTATTACTGGGTCAGCAAGAAAACGCCGCCGACGCCGTTCGAGGTGGTCGAGGGGATGCAATTGGTGGCGGAGGAATGAGCGCGCGGGGCATAGTGCTGGGTATCGTCGCAGTTTTGGCGACGGGACCGGCGAATGCGGGGGAGCTGTGCCGCATCTTGGCCGATCCACCAGAAACCGTCACCCTGCTGGGCCTCGGCAACGCAAAATGCAGCCTGTCGCTGGGCCTTGGCGGCGTGCGGGCGCGGGCCTGCCGTTGGCCCTATGCCTATCGCGCCCCCGAAGCGCGCGAGGCGTTCGCGCGATTGGTGGCCGATGTCGCCGACTGCCCCGGTGCAACGGCGATGCCGCTGGAGGAAGGCGTGAATCACCCTGACAGCTATGATCTGCGACGGTTTTCGCTTGAGGGAGATACGGTTGCCGTTTCGCTGAAAGACAAGGCGGCGCTGCGCGAGACGTATATCTTCTTGCGGGTTGAGATGCGGGGCGATTGAGGGCGGGGGGCTACTGGTTCAGCACCCCCCCCGCGCCCCGGTCAGTTTTGGAGATACACTTCCAGCGTATCGTCCAGCGCGTCCTTCCACGGGGTGTGGTGTTTGGGGGCCATTGTGCCGGTCATCACCGATTTATAGCCATTGTCGCGGAAAGTCATAATGCCCTGCTTTTTATGGCCTTTCCACTGCTTGAACGCCTGACATGCGCCCTCGACGTCGAAGCTTGGGTAATCCGTTTCGGCGATCAGTTCTTTGATGTAATCGCCCTGATACCAGATGGCATCGTAGTCATCGGCCCCCGCATCCTCGCGCGCAACGCGGTCGGCCACGTCTGCCAGCATCGCGTCTTTCGAGGGCATCGCGATCTTGCCCATGATGGCATCACGCACCCACCATGCCTGCGCATCGAACATGTTGAAGGTGAACCACTGGTCCTGCATCCCCAGATAGAAGAGGGCCGGGTTATGGACGAAGGCCACGCCCTTATACAGATCGGCGGTGGCGAGGCGGTTGGCGGTTTTGAGCTGTAGGTCTTGGGCCATGTAGGGGAAGTGGTGCTGGTACCCGGTGCACAGGATGATGGCATCGACGTCGCGGCTGGTGCCGTCTTTGAAATGTACGGTCTTGCCGTCGACCTTGGTCAGCAACGGCACCTCGGCCCAGTTATCGGGCCAGTCATAACCCATCGCCGCCGTGCGGTGACTGACGGTGATGGATTTCGCGCCGTATTTCCAGCATTGCGAGCCGATATCCTCGGCGGAATAGGAGGTGCCGACGATGAGAATGTCCTGATCCTTGAATTCCAGCGCATCGCGGAAGTCATGCGCGTGCAGCACCCGGCCTCCGAAACTGTCAAAACCCTCGAATTCAGGCACGTTCGGGGTCGAGAAATGGCCCGATGCGCAGATGACGTTGTCGAATTCTTCGGTGTATTCGCGGTCATTGGGCAGGTCTTTGACCGTGACCGAGAACTTGCCGTTTGCGAATTCGACCCGGCG
>CALJIU010000320.1 GCA_937974055.1 uncultured Neomegalonema sp.
ACGAGCTGTTCCGGCAGGGGCAAGAACGCTTTCGCCGTGCCGTCAGCGGTCGTGGTGGTCCCAATGGCGGCGGCGATCCGCTGCCCGGCAAGGCGCTTGCGGGTCTGGGCGTTATTCTGCTGGTCGGTGCATGGCTCTACGCCTCGGTCTTTCAGGTCGAAACCAACGAGCGTGCCATCGTCCTGACCTTGGGCGAGTACTCGGCCCCCCCACGCGGTCCGGGCCTGAATTTCGCCTATTGGCCGATTCAGACGCATGAGACGCTGCAGGTCACCGACGAACGCTCGGTCGATATCGGCGTGAACGCCACCCGCACCGCGCGCCGTGCCGGTTCCGTGCGCGACGAAGGGCTGATGCTCACCGGGGATGAGAACGTGGTCGATGTGAACTTCCAGATCGTCTGGAACATCGCCGACCCCTCCTCCTACCTCTTCAACCTCGCGCTGCCGGAACAGACCATCGAGGCCGTGTCCGAAGCTTCGATCCGCGAAGTGATCGGCAAGTCCGAGATTCAGCCCGTGCTGAACCGCGACGCGATCATCACGCAGGAAGTCAGCACCCTGATTCAAAGCACGCTCGACGGCTACCAATCCGGCGTCAACGTCATCCGCGTCAACTTCGTAGGCGTCGATCCGCCCGCCCCAGTGGTCGAGGCCTTCGACGACGTGACCAAGGCGGCACAGGAACAACAGGCGCTTCAGCTACAGGCCGAGGGTTATTCGCGCCAGAAACTGGCCGATGCCCGTGGTGAATCCGCCCAGCTTCTTGAGAATGCCGACGGTTACACCGCCCGCGTCGTCAAGGACGCCGAAGGTGAGGCCGCGCGCTTCAGCGCCATTCAGGCCGAATACGAAAAGGCCCCCGAAGTCACGCGCCAGCGCCTTTATCTCGAAACGATGGAAAAGGTCTTCGGCGGCATCGACAAGATCATCCTCGACGAATCCGTCGGCGGCGGCGAGGGCGGCGGCGGCGTGGTGCCGTACCTGCCCCTCAACGAACTTGGCCGTAACAGCAACAGTAACCGACAGAGGGACCAGTAATGACGAAAGGTCGTATCATCGGCGGCATCATCGTCGCCATCCTGCTGATCATCTACTCCACGGTGTTCATCGTGGACGAACGCAAGCAGGCCCTCGTTCTCGCCTTCGGTAAGGTCGACCGGGTCATCACCGATCCGGGCCTCCACTTCAAGCTGCCCGCCCCGTTCAACACCAAGATCATCTACGAACAGCGTATCCTGCCGCTTGAGACGAACGAGGTCACGATCCTGCCCGAAGACGGTAAGCGCCGCGTCGCCGCCGCCTTCGCCCGCTGGCGCATCACGGACCCGCAGCAGTTCCGCGAAGCCGTCGCCGATGTCGACAACGCGCTGCCGCGTCTCGAAAAGGTTCTGAGCGATAGTCTCGGTAAGGTCTTGGGTTCCGAATCCGCCGATGCGGTGCTGTCGAACAAGCGCGAGGACATCCTCCAGCGCGTGACCCGGCTCGCCAAGGACGAATCGAAATCCTTGGGCGTCGAGATCCTCGACGTGCGCATCCGCACTTGGTTCCTGCCGGATCAGACGCTGGAAGCGACCTACAACCGCATGATGCAGGACCGTAACGCCATCGCCCTTGGCCTGCGCGCCGATGGTCAGGAAAAGGCCCGTAAGATTCGCGCCATCGCCGAGAAACAGGCGGTTGAGCTGGTCGCCGAGGCCCGCCGCGAGGCGACCACCCGCATGGGTGTCGCCGATGCCCAGCGCAACGCGATCTTCGCCGATTCCTATGGCCGCGATATCGAGTTCTTCTCGTTCCAACGCTCGCTCAAGGCGTATGAGGAGGCCCTTCAGGGCAGCAACTCCAGCATCGTGATGTCACCCAATTCGGATTTCTTCGAATACCTGCGCGACAGCAACGGTGCATCGAACGTCGATAACTGATCGCGATCCAAAATGACGACAAATGACCCGCTTCCCTCAACAGGAAAGCGGGTTCTTTTTTGTATGGCGACAGAAATTTCGCCGCTCAGAAAAGCAATCCCGCTGACACCGCATCCTCGAACGGATCGAAATCAGCAGCGGTAAGGCCACGCAAGATGACGGCTTCTTGGTAAAATCCGGGTAGAACACCGTTTTCAGGATCGGCAGTTTCTTCATCAACATCGAACGTCAGGATCAAAGCGAACTCCCCGTTCACCGTGCCGAATGCTTGCCGCCAATTTCCGGCAGAGATGGCGAAATCGAGACCTGCGACACCGGCGTAGCCGGAAAGATCAATGATATCCGAACCGGGTGTGAAGCCCGTGATCAGGTCGGTATCGGAAACGCCGTTCTGACCGGGTTCGGGCTCGTGCCGCGTAAAAATGAAGGTATCGATGCCCCCCGTTCCCGTGAACTCGTCGTCAAACAGGTTACCGAAATCTAGATCCTGCTTTGTGTCGATGAATGTGCCCCCGCCGCCCGGAGAACCACCCGCCGTGATGCCGAGCATCCCCTCCTCGAAATTCTCGATCGTGAAGAGGGTACGGCCATTTTTGGTGGTAACGTAAAGCGGTTCACCCGACTTCCTGCTCCACACGAAATCAAGGTTGTCTTCCAACCGGTGAGTTCCGCACCGCGCCAGAGAATACGGCCCTGACCGTCACTGTCGAGGATCGTGTCGCCTCGTCCGATGTGGTAGGTGTCGAAGCCGTCACCACCCTCCAACCGGTCTGCATCGCCGCCGCCGTAGAGCGTGTCGTCGCCGCTGCCACCGAACAGAGTATCCTCGTCGGCACCGCCACGCAAAATATCCGCGCCATCCTCGCCGTAAAGCCAGTCCGACCCGCTGTTACCGTACAGAATATCGGTATCCGCACCCCCGAAGAGGAAATCGATATCCCTGCCGCCTCGCAGCGTATCGTTCCCGTTACCACCGCTGATGATGTCCGATCCGGCCCCGCCACGGATATCGTCATTCCCGGTGGCGTTTGTAGTGGAGTCGGATGGAACATCGCCGTAGATCACATCGTCGCCGCTGCCACCATAGATCGTGTCGTTGCCATCCTCGCCGTAGATTTCATCCGCATTGCCGCCGCCTCTGATAATGTCAGAACCAGACCCCCCGAAAAGGGTATCACTGCCCCCTTCGCCAAAGAGAAAGTCGTTGTCGCTACCACCCAAAAGCGTATCCGCCCTGCGACCACCAAAAATAGTATCGTTGCCACCCAATCCGTTTATCGTATCGCGTCCAAACCCTGTTCGCAGATAGTCGTCTCCATTTGTCAATATGAGATCGAAGTCAATGATGCCACCACCAAAACTTGTACTGGCTACTGATGTTACAACATTCAAGCCGGAACCAGGAAACTGAAACCCACCAAAATCAAACAGGGCAGGAGGAGTAACAGCATTTAGCAAGTCGGCGTCTAACCCTACGCCAATCATCCACAATAATGTATTGACATACGAATTACTATTCTGAAAGGCATCATAATTAAAATTTATTCCCTTTTTCTGAAACTCAATGTGAATTGCACTGAGATTTGACCAAATATCATCAACATTTTGATTTTCAAAAATCAATTCAGTTGAATAATAAGTATAAGAATTCACGTCTGTAAAGCCCGGTGTGTTTGTTGATCATTATGTGATCTAGGAATCTGTGGATATCTCCAATTTTGTAATGTGAACAAAGTTGGAGCCTGAACCTCAATCTCGAACTGGGACTCATCATCGACACGAACAATCTGTAAATGTCCAAGCCCTGTTCCCAAGCCAAAAGGCTGTATCAGGTTTCCAGCAAGTCTGAGTTCGGCCATCCCTGAATTCCTCTATTTGCGCGTGTAGGAAATTCCCACGACGTCAATTTCTGAATTATCAGTAAAGTCAATTGCTACAGCTGGTCCAAAAGCGGTTGTTCTTGTCCACCAGTCATAGAGAAGGTTACTTGTGAAAAGTAACCCTCTTTCATTCATGGGCCAGGTTGCAGACAAGCCTTCACGCATTGCACCTGCTTCTTCGCGCCGGAAACGTGGACTTACGTCGAAACCCTGATCGAACAGCCATAATTCCACATCGTCAATTCCCCGGTAACTTGATGCAACACGCCAGATACAGACCGTGGCTGATTCAAGAGAGTCGATCCGATCCCAATCGAAGGCAGAAAGGTCAGGTTGCGGCGCATTCATTTCTTCCTTCTTGAGGCAGTCGCGCACAGACGGAAAACTCTCGATCGAGTCGATGAAATGCTTCAGTCTGGGCGTACGGGACGGGACATGACCTCGCTCCGCAAAGGGGAACGTTTGCTCTGTTGCCAGGCGAATGACCAAACCCGTTCCATCGTGATAGGGAAGCGCTTCTGCCTCCACATTCACCTTATCGTCAGCGTCTGCTCCCTTGCCGAGCGAAAGCAGCAAGAAAACTGACACACATACATAGTCTCTCAATGTCACCAGACTACCATCGCCAAAATCATATTCGAACCATTGCCCTATCCTTATCCGCACGCAGCGATCCGGCAATACGAAAAGCCCCTAAAATTCAAAATACATCTTCCTGCTGAGTCTGTACTGAAGACCGCTTTCGCGCGTCACCCTGTCCCCCTATGCGTGAAAACGGTTCCGTTTCGCATCAATCCGCATTATGCCCGGTTCCTGCCAGATTGTACGGCGAGCGGCGCACGGCCCTCGCCCCCGGAATCCGAGGATCGCCATGACCGTTCAAGACCCCAACTCCTTCCGCGTTGGTCCCGATGATGAGGGCCGCTTCGGCCAGTTCGGTGGGCGTTTCGTGGCCGAGACGCTCATGCCGCAGATCCTCGACCTGCAAAAAGCCTATGAAGACGCCAAGAACGACCGCGCCTTCCGCTCTGAGATGGAAAACCTGTGGCGCTATTATGTGGGCCGCCCCTCGCCGCTCTACTTCGCACAACGCCTGACCGAACATCTAGGCGGCGCGAAAATCTACCTCAAGCGCGACGAGCTGAACCACACCGGCGCGCATAAGATCAACAACGTGCTGGGCCAGATTCTCCTCGCCCGTCGCATGGGCAAGACCCGCATCATCGCCGAAACCGGCGCGGGCCAGCACGGTGTCGCCACCGCGACCGTCTGCGCTAAGTTCGGCCTGAAATGCGTGGTGTTCATGGGCGCAACCGATGTCGAGCGCCAGAAACCCAACGTGTTCCGCATGAAGCTGCTGGGCGCGGAGGTCATCCCCGTCACCTCCGGCAAGGCCACGCTCAAGGACGCGATGAACGAAGCCCTGCGCGACTGGGTTACGAATGTCGATGACACCTTCTACTGCATCGGCACCGTCGCCGGGCCGCACCCCTATCCCGCCATGGTCCGCGATTTCCAGTCGATCATCGGATGGGAGGCGAAAAGCCAGATCAAGCACGCCGAAAACCGAATGCCCGACCTTCTGGTCGCCTGCATCGGCGGCGGCTCGAACGCGATGGGACTGTTTCACCCCTTCCTCGATGAGCGCGACGTACGCATGATCGGCGTCGAAGCGGGCGGCAAGGGCGTCGATACCGAGGAGCACGCCGCATCGCTGACCGGCGGTCGCCCCGGCGTGCTGCACGGCAACCGCACCTATCTGCTGCAAGACGATGACGGCCAGATCAAGGAGGCGCACTCCATCTCCGCCGGTCTGGACTACCCCGGCATCGGCCCCGAACACGCATGGCTGAAAGAAGCCGAGCGCGTCGAATACGTCGCCATCAACGATGACGAGGCGTTGGTCGCGTTCCAGCTCTGCTGCGAGAAGGAGGGCATCATCCCCGCCCTCGAACCCGCCCACGCCCTCGCCCACGTGATGAAGATCGCACCGGGAATGGACCCCAAGCAAGTCATCGTCCTCAACATGTGCGGACGCGGCGACAAGGACATCTTCACCGTTGCCGAGGCGCTGGGCACCGAAATCTGACCAAAGCGAATTGCGTTTGACGTGAGCTTCGGAGGATCGCCATTTGCATAAGTCTTGATGCAAATGGCGATACGAATGAAACGCAAATCGCTCTATCCGCGCGGCAGGGGTGGACCCAGACGAAACAAGTCTCTAAAAAGCCGCGCAATTCCATTCACCGTACTGACAGGAGAGGCCGCAATGGCGGCCCCCGGAAGGAAACCGAATGTCGCGCATTGAACAGCGCTTTGCGAAGCTCAAGGAAGAGAACCGCGCGGCTTTCGTCAGCTTCGTGATGGCGGGTGATCCCACGCCCGATGCCAGCGCCAAGCTGCTGAAAGGCTTGCCCGCCGCCGGTGTGGATATCATCGAGATCGGGATGCCCTTCACCGACCCGATGGCCGATGGCCCCGCCGTGCAGCTTGCCGGACAGCGCGCGCTCGCGGCCGGTCAGACGCTGAAGGGCACGCTCGACATGGTCGCCACTTTCCGCAAGGGCGATGACGAGACGCCGATCGTGCTGATGGGCTATTACAACCCCATCTTCAACCACGGTGTCGAGGCGTTCCTGAAGGATGCCAAGGAAGCCGGGATCGACGGCCTGATCGTCGTGGACCTGCCGCCAGAAGAGGACGGCGAGCTTTGCCTGCCCGCGAAGGAAGCCGGGATCGATTTCATCCGTCTGGCCACCCCCACGACCGATGACGAGCGCCTGCCAGCCGTCCTCGCGAACACCTCCGGCTTCATCTACTACGTCTCCATCGCCGGGATCACCGGCGCGGGCAGCGCCGATACCGCCGCCGTCGAGGCCGCGATGAAACGCATCAAGGCCAAGACCGATTTGCCCGTCGTCGTCGGCTTCGGCGTGAAAACCCCCGAACAGGGCGCAGAATTGGCCAAGGTCACCGATGGCGTCGTCGTCGGCTCCGCAATCATCGACATGATCGTCGGAAAGCTCGACAAGAACGGCAAACCCAAGGTCGGTCTGGTCAAGAATGTCACCGCCTTCGTCAAATCGCTCGCGGACGCTGTTCATTCCGCACGCGGGTGATAGGTTGAGGCGTATGATGTTCCAGCGCCCGACAACCGACTATAATTCCGGTCATCATCGGACCCGTTCCGATGATCAAACTGTCGGCGGAACAATGGACCTTTGGGGCAAGCCCGAAGGTGACCAAGGCAAGGCGATTGGAAAGCGGGATTTCGCGACACCGGGCGCCTTCTTGGTATGCTCGTTTCCGTTACCGGAGCTTCTGCGATGAACTGGATCACCAACTACGTCCGCCCCCGAATCGGCACCCTGCTGAATCGCCGCGAGACGCCCGACAATCTGTGGCTGAAATGCCCCGATTGCAGCCAGATGATCTTTCACCGCGAGCTGACCGAATCGCAGCAGGTCTGCCCCTATTGCTCGCATCACATGCGCATCACCCCCGCCGCGCGGTTCGAGGCGCTGTTCGATAACGGGGCCTTTCGCGAGATCGACCCGCCCACCGCCGTGCTCGACCCGCTGAACTTTCGCGATACCAAACGCTATACCGACCGCATCAAGGAAGCCCGCAAGGCCACCGGGCGCACCGATGCCGTCTTGATCGGCAAGGGCGAGATACTGGGCGTCAAGACCGTGGCCGCCGCCGCCGATTTCTCCTTCATGGCCGGGTCGATGGGGGTTGCCGTGGGCGATGCCATCCTTGAAGGCGCACGCACCGCCGTCGATGAGAACGCCCCCTTCATCATGTTCTCGGCGGCGGGCGGCGCGAGGATGCAGGAGGGGATATTGTCGCTGATGCAGATGCCCCGCACCACCATCGCGGTCCAGATGCTGCGCGAGGCGAAACTGCCCTATATCTCCGTCTTCACCCACCCCACGACGGGCGGCGTCACCGCCTCCTACGCCATGCTCGGCGACGTGCAGATTTCCGAACCCCAAGCCCTGATCTGCTTTGCCGGGCCGCGCGTCATCGAACAGACGATCCGTGAAAAGCTGCCCGAAGGCTTCCAGCGCGCCGAATACCTGCTGGAACACGGGATGCTCGACATGGTGGTCGACCGCCGCAAGATGCGCAGGGAAGTCGGGCGGTTGCTGCGCCTGATGCTCAAGATGCCGCCCCATACCGAAGCCCTGCCCGCGCCGGATGATGTTCCGCCGCAACCAGCGACCGCCTGACGTGGCGGGCACCACAAGCGCCGCAAGCGATGCGATTCTTGCGCGTCTGCTCGATCTGCACCCCAAGATCATCGACTTGTCCCTCGACCGGATGGTCCGCCTGCTCGATGCCTTGGGCAACCCGGAGCGAAACCTCCCCCCCGTCATCCATATCGCCGGAACCAACGGCAAAGGCTCGACCGGCGCTTTCCTGCGCGCGGGGTTGGAGGCGGCGGGGAAGACCGTCCATGCCTATACATCGCCCCACCTCGCCCGCTTTCACGAACGTATCCGCCTTGCGGGTAAGCTGATCTCCGAAGACGATCTCGCCGATTTGCTGGCCGAATGTGAAGCCGCGAACGAGGATAACGCGATCACCTTTTTCGAGGTGACGACGGTGGCCGCGCTGCTGGCCTTCTCGCGCATTCCGGCGGATTACTGCATTCTTGAGGTTGGCTTGGGCGGGCGGCTCGACGCGACCAACATTATCGGCTCCCCCGCCCTGTCGATCATCACCCCCGTCTCTCTCGACCATCAATCCTATCTGGGCAACACCTTGGCCGAGATCGCGGGCGAGAAAGCGGGCATCATCAAGCCTAGCGTGCCGGTGATCGTCGGGCGGCAGGAGGAAGAGGCGCTGAAGGTCATCGCCGATACCGCCATACGCAACCGCGCCCCGGTCCACGCCTTCGGGGCCGATTGGTCGATCCGGCGCGAATCGGACGGTTTTTCGATTCAATACCCCGACGGCCTGCTCGACCTGCCCCGCCCCGTCCTGCCCGGCGATCATCAGTTCGAGAATGCGGGCGCGGCGATTATGGCGCTGTCCCTGCTCGACCTCGATAGTGAGCATGTCGCAACCCAAGCCGTCACCCGCGCCGAGTGGCCCGCCCGGATGCAGCGCCTACGCGAAGGACCGCTGCTCGACGCCGCCCCGGACGGCAGCGAGGTATGGCTCGACGGTGGCCACAACCCGGCGGCGGGCGAGGCCATCGCCACCCTCATCGCGGATATGGAGGAGCAGACCCCGAAGCCCTTCTACATGATCTGCGGGATGCTCAATACCAAAGACCCGATGGGCTATCTGGAGCCGTTTCTGGGCCTCGTCCGCCGTATCTACTGTGTGTCCATCCCCGGTGAGACGGCGACGTTGGAGGCCGAAGACTTGATGGATGTGGCTCTCGACGCCGATATCGACGCTATCGCAGTGGAAGACGTCGCCACCGCCATCCGATTGATCGCGGGCGAGGAAAGCACCGACCTCGAACCCCCACGCATCCTCATCTGCGGTTCGCTCTACCTCGCCGGACGGATACTGCGCGAGAACGGGTGACATCACCCCCGCTCCTGCAGGGGGAATGCTGTCGCACAGCGCCAAAACTTATACCATTGGCGGAAATCGCCGACCGTTTTCACTTTTCCACTCTGCTCCGGGCGAAGACC
>CALJIU010000321.1 GCA_937974055.1 uncultured Neomegalonema sp.
CGCGTCGCAAGCCCGGTGTCCCGCAGCGAAGACAGAAATGGATGCCCGCCTGCGCGGGCATGACAAGGAAAAGAAGGTGAAATCGTCCATCTTTACAACTTTCCCGAAAAGGCGCGGGATTGCAAGGAGGCGAAGAGGGAGTCAGTCGTTAATTCGCCTTTCAGAAACCGATTGCGGATTTCCTCAAGTGCGTCAATTGATGTACCGAACTTCGCCAACGCGAATTCATTCGGTTGAGGCATATCAAGGCCGCGTAGAACCTTTAGATTGATGTTTTTCTGAGCAGCGGCAGGAGCCATCTCATCGAGGTTTTTCTTTAAGAAAGATAGCCAAACTTGCACGTACTTAACCAAGTATCTGTTCTCGTGAGAAAAGCCTACTACGCTATCGGGAAAGCAGGCTTCAAATTCGAGAATTCCAGTGTCCGCTATATTGGCAGCAATTGTAATGCATAGGGTTCCAACGGGCCATTTTCTGCTTTGTGCAAGTCCGATATCGGAATACGTGGAGGAGTATGTTCTAATCCTGCCACCGCTGGCAGCTACATCGCCAGTCTGGATTAAAGGATGTATACCTCCTAGCAAAGCCGGATCGTTGCGTGGACGATGTTTCGATTTACCTCTGTCGAGCGTTCCGATTTCGCCAAGTTTTGTTACTGGCCAACCCATCGGATTACTCACGGGATCACCAAACATCTCGATAAAGATGGACTGGGTGAGGGTGTCGAGCAGGGCGAGGGCGTCGCGACGTTTGCGGCGCAGGGCATCCGCCCGATCCAGTATCCCCGCGATCCGCTTCTGCTCGTCGAGGGGCGGGAGGGGGATTTGAAGTTCCGCGATATCCTTACGCGAAACCTGTAAGAAAGTCGCTCCACGTGCCTTCGATTGCAGATTGGGTTGAACGTGATCCAACACATGCCAAAGGAAACGATTATCAATAGATTTTGAAGAGCGTAACCCAGCTACACCACGTCCCAAGCAGTATTCACTGTCGCTAATTGTCTTGACGCCAATCGTAGCGCGAATTCCAAGTACGATGTCACCGGAAACTGATTTCTTAGTTGGTACAGATGTATATTTCTTCGCAGTGATCTTTCCGTTTTTGAAGTCACCAGCGCCTGCAATCAGAGGCAATCCAATTTGGTCCTCATTGTAGCTACTACCCGATGGGGCCTGCCCCATGTTCAGCTCTACAACCTCCCCCAACGCCACCATCGGCCAACTCATCGCATCGCCTCCGGTCTTGCGCGGTTGCCAATAACAGCGCCGTCACCCCGTGGCTCGACCACGGGGTCCATTTTTCCGCTCGCTCCGACGGGTCGGGTTGCGAAATGGATTCCGTGGGTTGCGCACCGCAGGCGAAGCCACGGAATGACATTCCTCTGAAAACGCACCCTCACAGCATCGCCTCCAGCGCCTCCAGCCCCTCGGCGATCTCGGCCTCCATGGCCTTCAACTCGGCGATAATCTCCTTCGGGGGGCGGTGGTCCACCGCTTCGTGCACCACCTCCTTGTAGCGGTTGATCGACAGGTCGTACCCCGCCGCCGCGATCTCCTCGCGGGGGACGCAGAAGCTTTGCTCCGTCCGCGCGCGCTCCCGCTCCGCCCCGTCCCGCTCGCCCCAGCGGGCCAGCGCGTCGGGCAGGTTGTTCTTCGCGTGGTCCTCCGGCGAAAGCGCCTCGGATGCCCCCAGCATCTCCTCCGCCAGCAGCGCCGTGCGCTTGTCGTCGAGGCTGTACCCATCCGCCTGCAAATCGTAGAACCATACGTCCTCCGTCCCGCCCGAATCCGTGCGGGTGAAGAACAGGATCGCGGTGGACACCCCGGCATAGGGCTTGAACACCCCCGACGGTAGCTTGACGATCCCGTCCAGCTTCTGCTCCTCCACCAGCATCTGCCGGATCGCCTTATGCGCCTTGGACGACCCGAACAGCACTCCGTCCGGCACGATCACCGCCGCCCGCCCGCCCAGCTTCAACTGCCGCAGGAACAGCGCCATGAACAGCAGTTCGGTCTTCTTCGTATCGACCACCCGCAGCAGGTCTTTCGCCGTCGTCTCCTTGTCCAGCGACCCGGCAAAGGGCGGGTTGGCGAGGATCAGGCTGTACGCCTCCGCATCCCCCGCGACACTCTCGGACAGGCTGTCCTTGTAGCTGACATCCGCCCCGTCCACGCCATGCAGCGCCATGTTCATCGACCCGATCCGCAGCATCGTGTTGTCGAAGTCGTGTCCGTGGAACATGCCAGCGTGGAAATGCGCCCGCGCCTCCGCATCCGTAAACAGCGCCTTGTCATGGGTGCGCAGATACTCCCCTGCCTCCACCAGAAAGCCGCAGGTGCCGCAGGCCGGGTCGCAGATTACATCCGTCCGCGTCGGCGCAACCATGGCGACCATCAACTCGATGATATGGCGCGGCGTGCGGAACTGCCCGTTCTGCCCCGCGCTCGCGATCTTCGACAGCATGTATTCGTACAGGTCACCCTTGGTGTCGCGGTTGTCCATCGGGATATCCGCGATCAACTCGATCACCTTGGTCAGCAGGCCGGGGGTCGGGATCGTGAAGCGGGCGTTGCCCATATGCTTGGCCAGCGATGTGCCCTCACCCCCCAGCGTGCGCAGGAAGGGGAAGACGTGCTTATCGACGATCTCGAATTGCTCGTCCGGGGCCGCGCCGGTCAGGTATTTCCACCGCATCTTGGCATAGGGCAGGCCGCCGTCGTCGCTGCCTTCGGGGAATATCCGCCGCTCCATCGGCTTCTTCGTTGCATTGGCCTTGTTCTCAGCCAGCGTCTCCTCCGCATCCAGACCGCGCAGGAACAGCAGATACGTGATCTGCTCGATCACCTCCAGCGGGTTGGCGATGCCCCCCGACCAGAACGCATTCCACAGCGCATCGACCTGCGATTTGAGGGGTCCGGTAATCATGGGTATTCATGCTCTCGATTGTCAGGTTATCGAAAGATGTACGACATCCCAGACCATCGGTCGAGTTTCATTCGGCGACGTTCAACAAAACCCCGCCCCACAGCCAAGGCTTGGCGTCTGATAATACGATGATTTGCATGAAATTATGGCGGAGGGACGGGGATTCGAACCCCGGAGACGGTTGCCCGCCTACACACTTTCCAGGCGTGCGCCTTCGACCACTCGGCCACCCCTCCGTCGAGGCGTATCTATACGTCTTGCGCCCCGCTAGGCAAGCCTTCTGCCACGCCTACGTTGACAAATAACCAATACCCGCATCGAGGCGCGCGCTTTCATAGGCCAGCATCGCCCGTTTGACCGGCAAACCCCAGTGATATCCGCCCAGCGCCCCCGATTTGCGCAAGGCACGATGGCAGGGAATCAGCCATGAAATCGGGTTGCGCCCCACCGCCGTCCCAACCGCGCGCACCGCTTTCGGATTGCCGATCCGCGTGGCGATGTCGGAATAGGTGGTGACGTGCCCCGAAGGAATCGCCATCAGCGCCTCCCACACCTTGATCTGAAACGGCGCGCCCGTGAATGACAGGTGGACGCCGTTGGACGTATCGCTGAAGATTTCACCGAGCAGACCGCCCCCGCGCGTCCCGTCTTCGCGGTACCGCGCATCAGGCCACCGCGCGTGCATATCCGTCATCGCCGCTTCGCGCCCGATCTCCGCCGTGAAGGCAAGGCCGCAGATACCGCGTTCGGTCCAGCAGACCATGCCGTCACCGAACGGCGTTTCGCCATAGCCATAGGCCACGTCCAATCCCGCACCGCCCTTGGCAAACTCTCCCGGCGTCATCGCCTCCCACCCCACAAACAGATCATGCAGGCGGCCCGGTCCCGACATGCCCGCTTCCAGCGCCGTGTCGAGCAGGCTATGCCGTTCGCGCAGCAGGGTTTTCGCGTGGCCAAGGGTCAAATATTGCTGGTATTTCTTTGGGCTGACACCGACCCAACGGGAGAAAATCCGCTGAAAGTGACTGGTGCTCAGGCCCAGATGCGCCGCGATTTCGTCCAGGCCCGGCTGACCGCCGACCGTTTGATCGATAAAGCGGATCGCCTCCGCCATGCGGTCGTAGTCGCTGTTATCGTGAGTCATGATTCGCCCCGCCGTTATTGACCGCTACAGGTCTAGGGCAGGGCGCTGCACCCTCGCCACCCGCTTCATGCGGTCCGGTCAGTGAAAGAAGGCGAGCAACGCGGCGGCGGTATCGGCGGGGTTCTCTTCAGGCAGGAAATGGCCGGAGGTAATCGGCTCGCCCTGCACGTCCTCGCACCAATCGCGCCAGATATCGAGCGGCGTCTCAGCGCTCTGCGCGATCCCGCTCGCCCCCCACAGGGCGAGGGTCGGGGCGGTGATCCGTTCGCCCGCCGCCCGTGATGCAAGATCATGTTCGACATCGATTCCCGCGCCCGCCCTGTAATCGTCGCACATGGCGGTTAGCCGCGCGGGGTCGGTAAAATTCCGCCGATAGCTCGCCATCGCATCGGGCGCAAACGCATCCAACGATTGCGCTGCCGTACAGCTTTTCAGCGTCGTTTCGAGAAAGGCATCCGGTGCCGCCCCGATCAGCGTTTCGGGAAAGGGCGCGGGCTGCGCCAGAAACGCCCAATGATAGATCTTGAGCGCAAAGGCCCGATCCATTTTTGCCCAGTAATCCGAGGTTGGCAGGATATCGAGCACGGCCAGACGTGCAACGCTGCCGGGGTGATCGAGTGCCATGCGGTACGCGACTCGCCCACCCCGGTCATGTCCGGCAACATCGAACCTGTCATGGCCGAGCGCGGTCATCACCTCGACCATCTGCCCGGCCATCGCTCTCTTCGATGCCGCCTCCACCCCCCTCGGTGCCGTGCTGTCGCCATAACCCGGCAGGTCAGGCACGATCAGCGTATGACGCTCCGCCAATGTGTGGATCAGCGGTCCCCACATCATCCGCGTTTGCGGAAATCCGTGGAGCAGGAGCAGGGGAGGGCCGTTGCCTCCGATGGATGCCGCAACCGTACCGCCCGTTGTGTCAAACGTTTGGCCGGTTGCCAACTCCATGGATTAGCCTGCCTCGCGCACGTCGAGGCCAAGTTCGCGCACTTTGCGATACAGCGTCGAGCGGCCAATACCCAAACGCCGGGCGATCTCCGACATGTGATTGGAATACTTGCGGATTGCGAGGTGGATCATATCCGCCTCGACCTCCGCCAGAGTCCGCAGGTGTCCGTCGCTGTCCAGCGCACTGATGCCGCCACCCGCGCCACCGCCATGCAGACCTTCGCCGTCGATGCCGCTCGTCGCTTCATCATCGGCACCGCCCGAAATCCCGACGATCTGGGGGAAGTCATGCAGGGTCAGCAGGTCACGATCCGATAGAACCACGGCTCGATACACCGAATTTTCAAGCTGCCGCACGTTTCCGGGCCAGCGGTATTCCGTCAGCATATCGCGGGCCGAGGATTCGATTCCCCGAACCGGCTTGCCTTCTTCCGCCGCGAATTTGTGCACGAAGTAATCGATCAATTCCGGGATATCTTCCCGACGGTCGCGCAGGGGCGGCAAGTTCAATGGGAAGACGTTCAGACGATAGTACAGGTCTTCACGGAACGTATTCTCCGCGACGAGTTGTTGCAGGTTGCGATTCGTTGCCGAGATGAGGCGTATATCCACCTTGATCGGTTTTGCACCGCCGACCGGATCGATTTCGCCTTCCTGAATGGCACGCAACAGTTTGACCTGAACCTGTGGGGGCAACTCCCCGACTTCGTCTAGGAACAGGGTGCCGCCATCGGCTTCCTGAAACTTGCCCATCTTCTTCGAAGTCGCGCCGGTGAATGCACCCTTTTCATGCCCGAATAGGATCGATTCGACCAAATTTTCGGGGATCGCGCCACAGTTTACGGCGACGAAAGGTTTGCCGGATCGGTCCGACGCACCCTGTATCGCACGCGCCATCACCTCTTTACCGACCCCTGATTCCCCTTCGATCAGAATGGGAATATTCGACTGTGCCGCCCGTTCCGCCAGCATGATCGACTGCCGCATCACAAGGCTTTTCGCGATCAGATCCGAAAACAGAAGCCGGTTGTCAGTCTTACGCGACAGCTTGGATATTTCGCCCGCGAGGACATTCATCTTCAGCGCGTTTTGGATCGAAACCTGAAGCCGTTCCGGGCTGGCGGGCTTCACGATGAAGTCATTGGCCCCGGCCTGCATCGCCTGCACGACGGTCGCGACCGATCCATTCGCCGTCAGTACAACGATAGGCAGACCCGCCATTTCCGGCCTGATCTCTTCGAGGACAGTGATTCCACTGACGCCCGGCATAACGAGGTCGAGCAGAAGTAGGTCGATCGAAGCGCCTTTAGGACCGCGCAATGTGTCGAGCGCTTGACGTCCATCGGAGGCGGTAAGCGTGCTGTATCCCTGTGCGCCGACCACGGATTCGAGAAGTCTACGTTGTGCGGGATCGTCATCGACGATGAGAATTGTCTGTGCCATTTTGCCTCTGAATGTCGCGATGCCAACCAACTGTCGTTCGATATAGTGCCGTCTAGCGTCTTATAAAGATGTGTCTGTCGAACAGAATAGAGCCAGTCTTTCCAATCCTGTACACGCAATGCCGAATATGAAGCAGATTGTGGACCGATATCAACGTCTGGTGGAACATCCTGTAACACGTTCATGTCAATTCGAAACAGCACGGAAAAAGTTAACAAAAGGTTAACGGCTGTGAGATCTACGCCCGAAGTTTGTTCGCTCCGCACGTGCAGACGTTGATAATGCTATGCAGCAGACTGTGCCTTCGATGCTACGCCGTCCTAAAAACGGCCTTATTAATCATGTTCGCGCCTGTAAGAATTTGCACTGCGGCGTGAAACATGACAATTAAGCATTAAGTGGGTGTCCGTGACACAACGTCAGGCTTATCTGCTGTTGATAGAACAATACAGTGTAACGCAAAAGTTTACGGAGATAGGGATGAAAACCATATCCCGCATTATGGCCGCTTCCGCCCTTGTGGCTGTTGCTGGCTGCGGCAAACTACCCGGCGCAAGTCTTGGCGGGACGTTCCTGGTCGAGCCATTCCTCGGTCTTGGCATCCCGACCAGTGGGTTCAGCTCCCCTGGGCAAACCTACAGTGCGGCACTGGCGCGTGAGTATCAGTCTCTTGCTCGTATCGCGGCAAAAGAGGACGTAAACTGGATCGATGCTTCCGCTTATATGCGCAAAGGCTATGCTGCTCTGCGCGGCGAATCGATTCAGCCGTGGGAGCCTGCAACGCTTGGGCTTTCCGGCGAGGCGGACAGCGTCTATCAGCGCGTGGTCAGCACGATCAACGCGAATGCAGGCCGTAACCCTGTTGCCTGTGCCCGCGCTCTTGCTCTGTATGACAACTACGTCGAAGAACTTTCGGAAGGCGCCCATTCCTGTACCGACCCAGCGGTGGTCCTCGCGGAACTGAATGAACAGCTCGGAGCCTGCGGCTACGCTGTAGCACCTCCACCGCCTCCACCTCCGCCTGTTGTCGTGGCACCCCCACCACCTCCGCCAGTAGTCGTGGCCCCACCACCAGTCGTTGTGGCACCTCCACCGCCGGTCGTGGTTGAGCCTGTTGTTCAGGCGCCTGTCGTGGTTGAACCTTACGATGCTTGCTCGGCGGTTACCGTTCCTGGCAACTGTACTTGTGATGGTGCAAGTGGAAATCCGATCCTGACCTGCGAGAAGATCGTTACTCGTGAAGTGGTGAAGGAAATCGAAGTTCCCGGCCCGGAAGTCGTTCGTGAGGTCGTTCGCGAAGTGCAGATTCCCGCGCCAGTCGTCGCTCCACCACCACCCCCACCCGCGCCAGTTCCAGTAGCCGCGCCGCAGCTTACCGCGCCGCTGAACTACACGATCTACTTCGGTTACGATCGCTACGATCTTACCGCCGAAGCGCGTCAGGTGATCGATGAGGCCGTCGCGGCGTTCCGCGCCTATGCGGCTCCGTTCATGGATATCGTTGGCCACACCGACAGCCGTGGTTCGAAGTCCTACAACACCCGTCTGGCCCAGCGTCGTGCCGATGCAGTTGCCGGTGCAGTCGCATCGCGCGGTGTCGACCGCAGCTCGCTCCGCGTTTCCGCGAACAGCGAACTGGACCCGGCCATCACGACTGGCGACGGTGTCCGCGAGGCTCTGAACCGCCGTGTGTCCATCCAGATCGTTCAGTAACCGATCTCTGCGATACGCTTTCGGAAAAGCCGCTCCTTCGGGGGCGGCTTTTTCATGTGACCGTGAATTTCTCCTTCTTCCCTCGAAATCGCCATACCAATTCCCCATCTCTGGAAGCATGTGCCGTTCCGATCTATCAGGACAGGAGTTCGACCATGATTTCCCCGCGCCCCCTCGCCATCATTCTCGGCATCGCCATCCCACTGCCCGCCACCGCCGAAACGCAGGCTCCGCCCTCCCCGCAGGAGCGGTTGGAAGAATTGGAGCGCAAAGCCGACGAACTTTCCGACACGGCGCGCAGCACAATTGAAGAATTCGTTAACCTCATCGGCCCGATGATGATGCGCCTGTCCCGACTCATCGACGATCTGCCCGTATACGAAACCCCCGAAGTTCTGCCGAACGGCGATATCATCATTCGACGCAAGCATGACGACCCGGCCCGCAAGACCCCCGGCGATATCGATGAAAACGGCCTCACCGAAACCTGACGGAACCAAAAATGCCCCTGACCAACCTTTCCACTCCGCTCCCGATGGCCCCCGACGGTGCCGCTTCGCCCACGACCAATTCGCTGGGTACGCTACCAGTTTGGGATCTGAGCGATCTCTATCCCGGCCCGGATTCGCCGGAAATCGAGGCGGCCTTCGACCGTGCAGCGCACGTCGTCGATGCCATCGCCGGGTACGAGGGGCGACTTGCCGCGCTTTCCGGGGACGAGCTGGCCGAGGTCGTCACGCTCTACGAGACGTTCTCCGAAACGGTCGGGCGCATCATGTCCTATGCGGGTCTACGCTATTACTCCGATACGAATGATGCGCTGGCGGGCAAGTTTTTCGGTGATTGCCAGTCGCGCATGACCGATATCTCCTCGAAGATCGTGTTCCTGACCCTCGAACTGAACGCCATCGATGAGGCCGAATTGGAGGCGAAGATCGCCGCCAGCCCCGCCCTCACACGCTATCGCCCATGGCTCGACCGTTTGCGCGCGATGCAGCCCTATCAACTTTCGGATGAACTCGAACGCTTTCTCCACGACCAAAGTGTCGTCGGGTCCAGCGCATGGGTTCGCCTCTACGATGAAACCCTCGCTGCCCTGCGTTTCGACGTGATGGGCGAAGACCTGTCGCTTGAAGCGACCCTGACGTTCATGTCCGACCCCAACCGCACCAAGCGTGAAGCGGCGGCTCATGCGCTGTCCAAGGTCTTCGGCGAAAATCTCAGCCTCTTCTCCCGCGTCACCAACACGCTGGCGAAGGACAAGGAAATCGAAGACCGCTGGCGCAATTTGCCCCAAGCGGAGAGCAGCCGCCACCTCGCCAATCATGTGGAGGCCGAGGTCGTCGATGCGCTGCGCGAGGCCGTCACCGCCGCCTATCCACGCCTGTCGCACCGTTACTACGCGCTGAAGGCTAAATGGTTGGGCCTCGAAAAGCTCGAATACTGGGACCGTAACGCACCCTTGCCCGAAAAGGACGACCGCAAGATCCCGTGGGAAGAGGCGCGCAAGACCGTGCTCGATGCCTATGGCACCTTCTCGCCTGAACTCGCTGATTTAGCACAGAAATTCTTCGATAACCCGTGGATCGACGCCCCCGTGCGCGCCGGTAAGGCATCGGGTGCTTTCGCGCATCCCACGGTCGTCTCCTGTCACCCCTACGTGCTGGTCAATTACCTCGGCAAGACGCGCGATGTGATGACCCTCGCCCATGAACTCGGCCATGGTGTGCACCAGCTTCTCGCCGCCGAACAGGGCGAATTGCTGTCCCACACCCCGCTCACGCTGGCCGAAACCGCATCCGTCTTCGGCGAAATGCTGACCTTCCAGTCATTGCTGTCGCAGGAAACCGATCCGGGCCGCCGCAAGGCCCTGTTGGCGGGCAAGGTCGAGGACATGCTCAATACGGTCGTACGTCAAATCGCTTTCTACGATTTCGAGCGCCGTATCCATGCCGAACGTCGCACGGGCGAGTTGACCGCCGACCGCATCGGCGAAATCTGGATGGAAGTTGCGACCGAGAGCCTTGGCCCAGCGGTGAACCTCGCCGATGGCTATGAAACCTATTGGACCTACGTTTCGCATTTCATCCATGCGCCGTTCTACGTCTATGCCTACGCCTTTGGCGATGGCCTCGTGAACGCGCTGTATGCGCGCTATCAGGAGGGCGATCCCGGCTTCCAGCAGCGGTATTTCGACATGCTGCGCGCGGGCGGGGCCAAGCACCATTCCGAACTGCTCGCGCCGTTCGGTCTGGACGCCGCTGATCCCGCTTTCTGGGATCAGGGCCTCAGCCTGATCGAAAGTATGATCAATGAGTTGGAGGCGATGGCTTGAGCGAGCCGGACCGCAAGAACGACGAAGCAAAGCAGCGTCTCGCCGAGGCGCTGCGTGCGAATCTGCGCCGTCGAAAGGATCAGACACGCGAACGCAAGGCCGATGCCGCGCCAAAGGATGACGAGGACGTTTGACCCTCCCGGCCCGTATGGATAGATACCCGTAAAACAATAGGGCAGGGCATCATGGACAAGATCGCGGTAACGGGCGGCACGCCGCTGCACGGCACGATTCCGATTTCGGGATCGAAGAACGCCTGCCTGCCGCTGATGACCGCCGCCCTGCTGACGGATCAATCCTTCACCCTGACGAATGTGCCAAATCTGGCCGATATGGGCACGATGTCCGCCCTTCTGCGCTCGCTGGGGGCGGAAGTGACGCATGACACCGATGCGCAGCGGATGGACCTGCGCGTCCGCCGCCTTTCCTCGCCATTGGCGCATTACGATATCGTCCGCAAAATGCGCGCGAGCATCCTCGTCCTTGGCCCGATGCTGGCGCGGGATGGGGCGGGCACGGTATCCTTGCCCGGCGGCTGTGCTATCGGGGCGCGCCCCGTCGACCTACACCTCAAGGGGTTGGAGGCAATGGGTGCGACGCTCGACCTGCGCGATGGATACGTTCACGCGACAGTCCCGCGCAGCGTAAACGGGGGCCGTCTGCGCGGTGTATCCTACCGCTTTCCGTTCGTTTCTGTCGGCGCGACCGAGAATTTGCTGATGGCCGCGACCTTGGCGAAAGGGACAACGCGCCTCGTCAATGCGGCCCGCGAGCCGGAGATCGTAGACCTCGCAAACTGCCTCATCGGCATGGGCGCAAGGATCGAAGGGGCGGGGACGTCGACCATCGAGATCGAGGGTGTCGAGGCGCTGTCAGGCACCGAACATGCGGTCATTGCCGACCGGATCGAGCTGGGCAGCTTCATGATCGCCCCGGCCATTACGGGCGGTGACGTCACGTTGCAGGGCGGGGCCTTGTCCCTCGTCTCCACCTTGGCCGAAGCACTGGATGCCGCCGGAATGTCGGTCGAGGATACGCCGCAAGGCCTGCGCGTGCGCCGCCGGAACGGTGCCATTAAGCCGGTATCGCTCACCACCGAACCCTTCCCCGGCTACGCCACCGATCTTCAGGCGCAGATGATGGCGCTGATGACGCTGGCCGATGGCACCAGCACCATCACCGAACAGATTTTCGAAAACCGCTTCATGCATGTCCCCGAATTGACGCGCATGGGGGCGAAGATCGATATCGTGGGCAGCACGGCGACGGTTACGGGTGTCGATGCACTGCGCGGCGCTCCGGTCATGGCGACCGATTTGCGCGCGTCGATCAGCCTGCTGCTTGCGGGCCTCGCCGCCGAAGGCGAAACGATCGTCAGCCGCGTCTACCATCTGGATCGCGGCTATGAACGGGTGGAAGAAAAGCTGCGGGCCTGCGGTGCGCAGATCGAACGGATCACGGGAGACGACCATGAGTGACGCCAGTTTCGCCGATGGCGACCCCGCCGCCGTCAAAGTCGCCCTTCGTGCCGATGACGCGGAAGGGCTGGCCGTTATCTCCACGCTGATGCAGGACGCGGTTGGCAAGACTGTCGATACCGCCTGGATGCCCAACCGGCGCATCTTTGCGCTGGTCGTCAACCGCTTTCGGTGGGAGACGAGCGAGGACGCCGACAGCTATGAGCGGTGCCGCTGCGGGCTTCATGCCGAAAACGTGCTGGCCGTGCGTGCGACGGGCTTCGACCCTGAAAAAGCGCAGGAAGTCTTTGAATTGCTGGCCATCAGCTTCGATGCGGGGGAGGACGGTACCGGCATTCTGACGCTTGCCTGCGCGGGGGGCGCATCCTTCGCCCTCGATGTCGAGGCGCTGGATGTGCGTATGGCCGATATGGATGCGGCATGGCAGACCGAGGCGAAACCCGACCACGGTGAGGACGCTTGATGTCTAGCCGTAGGCTTTCAACGCAGGATTCTGATTTCGAAGGGCAATTCGATGCGCTCCTGTCCTTAAAGCGTGAAACGAGCGAAGATGTGGACCGTACCGTCGCGGATATCATCGCGGATGTGATCGCGCGCGGCGATAATGCGGTCGTCGACCTGACCCGCCGCTTTGATCGTTTTGATATCACGGCACAAACGCTGCTCGTGACCTCCGCCGAAGTGGACGCGGCGATTGCGGAGGTGCCGTCCGACCGCATGGCCGCGTTGGAAACCGCCGCCACCCGCATCCGGGCCTACCACAATCGCCAAAGGCCCGCCGACGATAGCTGGACGGACGATCAGGGTGTCACGCTCGGCTGGCGCTGGACGCCGGTGGATGCCGCTGGGTTATACGTGCCGGGCGGGCTGGCCAGCTATCCGTCTTCGGTCCTGATGAATGCCATTCCTGCGACGGTGGCGGGTGTTTCGCGTCTGGCACTTTGCGTCCCTACCCCCGACGGGGTGCTGAATCCTCTGGTGCTGGCGGCGGCTCGCCTGTCGGGTGTGACCGAGATTTACCGTATCGGCGGTGCGCAGGCGATTGCGGCGCTGGCCTATGGCACGGCGACGATTCCGCCCGTCGATGTCATTACCGGCCCCGGCAACGCCTATGTCGCCGCCGCCAAGCGGCAGGTGTTCGGGCGGGTCGGTATCGATTCGATTGCCGGGCCATCCGAGATCCTCGTGATTGCCGATGGTGAGAACGACCCCGACTGGATCGCCCTTGATCTGATGAGTCAGGCCGAGCATGACGCCTCCGCCCAATCTATCCTCATCACTGATGATGCGGCCTTCGGCGATGCGGTCGCGCGGGCGGTGGAGAACCGGCTAGCCACGCTGGATAGGGCCGCGATTGCGGGGGAAAGCTGGCGCACATCCGGTGCCATCATTCTTGTGCAAGACCTTGAGGAAGCAGCAGAACTCGCCAACCGTATTGCCGCCGAACACCTAGAGCTATGCGTGGCCGACCCCCGCGCGCTCGCCGCCCGTATCCGCCATGCCGGGGCCATGTTCCTCGGTCGCTGGACCCCTGAAGCGGTCGGCGATTATGTCGGCG
>CALJIU010000322.1 GCA_937974055.1 uncultured Neomegalonema sp.
TTTTCACGATCCCGCTCAATCGCGCGTTCTGCCGTCAGCAATTCGGCACGCGAAGGTGGTTCATCTCGGCGCTCCCATGCGAAGACCGAGACGTAGTCTACAATAAGTTGATCGCGCAGGGCATCTGGAAAAGAGGCAAAGGCCGATTGGGGGTCTTCGCCGCTACGCAGGCGAATGATGACTTCGCCCAAGCGCATGAGAGCCTGAATCTTCTGGGTGTTCGCTTCGAGGATCAATTCGCTTTCGACGAGGCGTTCGGCGTTCTCGCCAAGCAGGGTGCTGGTGGGAACCACGCTGCCCGCGCTGATCTGCTTGTTGATTTCGGCCTCGATCTCGCGAAGGATACCCTCGACCCGATCCGCTTCATCGGTAATCCAAATCCGGGCATTGTTGATTGCGGATACCTTGGTGTCCTGCATGAAGTCGTTCAGCTTATCGGCCATCGTATTGGCCAGCCGTGCCGATTTTTCAGGGTCTTCCGTTGTGACGGAAATCTTGAGTTGCAGATCGTCTTGCAGGTCGATGACGGTGACGCGGTCATCCAACGCGCGGACGGCACGGCGTCGTTGCAGAACCTCTGGTTGGGACCAGCCGGCTTCGCCGAGAGTGATCGCTTGTTCTGCGCCGATGGTGCGTTTGAAACCGCTGACCAACGGGCGAATGATTGCCATAACCCGTGCATTGAAATCGGGGGCGCGCAATTCATCGTTGAATTCAGGGTCTTCGACCAGTCTTTCCTCTTCCGCCACCTGTTCGAGCAGGGCGGTCGATGTCGCAATCGCGTAGGCGGGTGCAATCGCATCTGTCGATGCACCGGAAAGGGACTGCACCAGTTGCGTTGTCTGTAATGTCGCCGCCTCACCCTCAAGGTTGATCATGAGTGTCGTATCAGCCGTGAACTTGCGGGTGGAGGTGAAGTAGATCAGCGATCCGATAATGAGGCCCAAGAGAACCGCGAGCGACAGGAGCAGCTTGTGACGCCGCATCTGCGATAGCAGGATGCCGAGATCGACCTCACGACCGGCATTCGCTGGAGCCGCCTGATTGAGACTATTGATATTGGTCATTTGTATCCACTGACGGTTTTACACGCTCGCAAGGTAGACGGTGCCTATCAGATCGCCTCATATCAATCCAGAAGTGATCCTGCGCACGACGTGTCGTTACGGTGCAATTGCGGAGAAATCTTGGTTTCGATGATACCTATTCCCCGAATAGAGGGTGTGATGTTCAGCACATGTGAGTCAACGGGCTTTCACGCGAGATAGTGCCGTGTTACCGGCGTGGTCGAAACTCTTGGCATTGTAGGACGATTTTCCGACTGTCACCTTCACTCCGATCTACCTCCGAACAGCAATTAGTGGGCCATTATGCGCGGTACAGATATTCCGGTCATCGTCCTTGGATTCTTGCGGGTTTTTCGATGAAACGCGCTTTGGCGATGGAGGCGGCCTGGGTGATGGGCGGGCGGGCGCTGGCCGCCATTGGAATCGCGATCAGCCTGAAATTGCTCACCCAGTACATGAGTGTCGCGCAGATGGGGGTTTTTGGCCTTGCCCTCGCGATTGGTAATGGCACGGCGAAAGCCCTGTTGAACCCGCTAGGGCAATCGATGTTGCGGTTCTCGTCCGGGGCGCTGGAGGATGGTTCGTTCCGTCTGCTGTGGTCTGTCTACATGAGGCATTATCTCGCCGTCGTTGCGATGATTGCCGTCGTCGGTCTGCTTGTCGTCTTTCTGGGGCCGCCATGGCTGAACGAGGCGGAATTCCTGCTGGCGCTGGCCGTTGGGTGCTGCATTGGTCTGCATACGGGGAATGTCTCGACCATGAACGGTTTGCGATGGCGGCGTGCGACAGCGACATCGCAGGTCTGGATCGGTTGGGGGCGTGGCCTGTTTGCCGTTGCCCTGATGATCGTGCTGGGGGTTAGCCCTGCAATGGCACTCGCAGGGTATTTGTGCGCCCTGCTGACATGCCTGTTGTGGCAGGTCTTGACCATTCGCAACGGAACGCGCCCGACCGGTGCCGTGACGGGTGCAATGCCTGAGACGCGGGGCGAGCGGTCGTCGGAATTCAGGGCTTATGCCTTGCCATTCGCGGCGATTTTCGCGGTTGATGTCGCGGCGCAGGAACTCGATAAGCTACTGGTCGCTGCGTTCTTCACGAAGGCCGAATTGGGTATCTATGTCACCCTGCAATTACTGGCGCGGATGCCGGTGCTTTTCGTCGTGGGCTTCGTCGAGCAGTTGATCTACCCGATCTTCTTTCAGGGTGCGAAGGGGATGGATGATGCGCAGATGACGCGCGCGAACTTTTACCGAACCGGGAAGGTCTATCTGATCGTGCTGGTGCCGTTATTGATGTTCGCGGCCTTCGTCTGGGTCTTTCGCACGCCGATCATCACGTTGATGACGACGGCGGAATACGCGCGGTATGGGGCGATTTTGCCCATGCTGCTGTTCGCGGGGGTGGTGGCGCAGAGCGCGCGTATCCTTCAGGCTGCTGGTCTGCGCGCCATCGGTTCGCATATCTTCGTGCCGGCCAAGCTGGTTCAGGTCGTGGTGTTCTTCGGCACGGCCTTCCTCGCGATGCCCTCTATGGGATTGCGCGGGGTGGCCTTCGCCGCCATCGTCGCCGCCCTTGGGCTGGTACTCGCGATCATGGTGACGAATATCTGGCATATCCGTCGGGTCGAGCGGGAACGCGC
>CALJIU010000323.1 GCA_937974055.1 uncultured Neomegalonema sp.
GTCGATGGCGCTGGGCATGGATGTGCTGAACCGGCTGTTCTCGAATGATATTGCACCGCTGCGCCTGATGCGCGATGTGGGGATAGCGGCGGTGGGCAAGATCGGGCCGCTGCGGCGGATGTTCATGCGGCAGGCGGCGGGCATGACCCCCGGACTGCCCAAGGTGATGCGGGCCAAGTGACACGAGGGGACTACGCGATGAAACACGTCAAGGATATGGTGGCGGCGGCGAACGAGGAAGTCGATTGCCTGAGCGCGGAGGAGGCGATGGCCCTGCAAGGGCAGGAGGGCGTTACCTTCGTCGACCTGCGCGATCCGCGCGAATTGCAGCGCGACGGGATGATCGACGGCGCGTTCCATTGCCCGCGCGGGATGCTGGAATTCTGGATCGACCCGGACAGCCCCTATGCGAAGGAAAAGTTCCAGAGCGGGGATCGGTTCGTGTTCTACTGCGCGTCGGGCTGGCGCTCGGCGCTATCGGCCAAGGTGGCGCAGGATATGGGGCTGGAGAATGTCAGCCATATCGTCAGCGGGTTCGGCGGCTGGAAAAAGGCTGGCGGGGCGGTGGTGGAGAAGGGGTAGGGCGCTACCCCGCACGCCCCAGCGATGCCATGACCTCGCGCCATTCGCCCGCCGACAGGCCGCTTGATTCCTGCGTCACCGTCTCGCCCGCCAGCATCCGACGGATCGCGTCGACGGCGGGGCCGGAAAGGGTGACGGCACCGAGGCGGTAATCCTCGAAGGCTTCATAGGCCATCGGCACCCATGCCTTGGTCAGCTCGCAAATCGCATCGGCATAGACGCGGATTTCGTATTGGGCGTGGGCATCGGCGCGCAGGCGCAGGAAATGGAAGAGGTTGTGCAGGTCGGTCTTCCAGTACCATTGCGTATAGGTGTTGAGCGTCAGGTTCATGCGGGCGAGTTCGCGGGACAGGCCCGCCTTGCCGTCATCCGATAGCATCTCGTCGTAATGCGTGTAGGTCTGCTCGGCATCGCCGCGCAGCAGGTCGAGCACGCGCTGGGCCTCGTCGCCTTGCAGAACATCGCCGCGACCCTGTCGGTTGGTATCGGATTGGGCGGCGAGGTTTTCGGCGGCGGGGATGTAATATTCCTTGTCGAGAATCGAGTAGCGCGCGGAATATTCGTTCACATTGGCGGTGCGGTGCCTGATCCATTGGCGGGCGATGAAAATCGGCAGCTTCACGTGCAGCTTGATCTCGCACATCTCGAAGGGCGTCGAATGCCAGTGGCGCATCAGATAGCGGATCAAACCGGCATCGGAGCGGGCCGCCTTGGTGCCGCGACCGTAGGAAACGCGGGCCGCCTGTACGATGGCCTCGTCATCGCCCATGTAATCGATGGCCCGCACAAAGCCGTGGTCGAGCACGGGCAGCACCTCGTAAAGCCGCGCTTCCAGCCCCGGCGCGACGGCGCGGCGGGTTTCGGCGCGGGCGTCACGCTGTTCGGCAATCTCGGCGCGTTGCTCGTCTGACAGGCTCATGGCTTTACTCTCGTCCGGGGGCAGCTACGTTTTGGCAGTGTCTAACGCAATGACGGGGAGAGTCCAGAATGCCTATCGAGTACCTTCATACGATGGTTCGTGTTTCCGATATAGAAGCCAGCAAAAAATTCTATTGCACCCTGCTCGGCCTCGAAGAAACGCGGCGCAAAGACCTCGATGGGGCCAAGGCGACGTTGGTGTTCTTGTCCGAACCCGGCGGCGGGCCGGGGAACGAGATCGAGTTGACCTATAACTGGGGCAGCGATGAACAGTATGACGGGGGCCGCAATTTCGGGCATCTGGCCTATCGCGTGGACGATATCTACGAGACGTGCCAACGGCTGATGGATGGGGGCGTGACGATCAACCGCCCGCCGCGCGACGGTCGCATGGCCTTCGTGCGCTCGCCCGACGGGATTTCGGTCGAGTTGCTGCAACGGGGCGATTCGCTGCCGCCGCAGGAGCCTTGGGCGAGTATGGAGAATATCGGGGAGTGGTGAGTAGTGTCTCAATTTCAATTTTTGCGTCTTGCCGCAGCTTCCGCTGCAAGGTGCAACACTCGGAACCCATTCATCAACTCAAAGTTCTGTAAAGAAAAGAGAAATGGACCCCGCGATCAAGTCGCGGGGTGACACAAAATAAAGCTCGATTTCAAACAGAGACACTACCGAGTGGTGAGGCCGCTGCACCTTTTGATTGATTTGTGCATCGTCATCATCGGAACGACCGTTGCACGGTGCAGCCGCGACGATGACCCCGGAGAAGGCAAAGCTATTCAAACGCTTGCGCTGACCTGAATCAACTTCGGGTTGTCGGTGAGGGGTTTTGTAGGGCTTTCGTGGGTTGGGCCGGACAGTGCCGAGGTTGATGTGGACGGTGTGTAGAGGCAGGCCGATGATGGGGGTTTTCGCGTTTTCGCTATCCTTTTGAAAAGGCTCAGCTATCAATCTAAGGGCGATTTTTGAAAATCGAGACTCGCCCGATGTTTCACGTGAAACATCGGGGGGTAGGTGCTGAAACCGGCGGAAATCGGCGGGTTTCGGTGCGTGAAACGGTGGGGCAAAGGATGCCTGCGGGTGTCGATCTGCGTGGTCAAAATTCGGCAGGGCGTTTCGGGGTGCCGTGTTCATCTCGCTATGCTTGAGAAGCGTGCCCCCGGCCTTTCCCCGCAAGCCGGGGGCCAGTCTGTACGGTGACGTGGAAGCCGCGTCAGAAATATCGCCTTGGCATCCGCCACGGCAGCAGCGCCTTGACCCAGCGGCTGGCGAAGCGGTCGAGGTCGATGCTTTCATGCATGATCGTCAATTCCTCGCCGCGCAGTTTGGAGCGGATTTCCTGCCGGGTGTAGAAGGGCGAATCCTCGAATTTGCGGAGGATTTTCGGCGTGAAGCCGGGGTCGGATTGCGTGCCGCGCGCCACGCCCCACAGCGCCTTTGGCAAGGGCTGGCGGGGGGCTGGCTCGAAATCCACGACGCCGCCCTTGCCGTCGAAATGCAGGCCGAGGGACAGGTCGGACCCGTCGCGGCGGGTGGCATCGTAGAGCACCGCGCCGCCCTCGCGCAGCGCCCCGCGCGACCAATCCCAGCGGATGAAGCCGTCTTCGATGGGTTCATGGCCCCAGTTCATATCCGCATAGCCCGCCCCCTGCCACGACAGGCCGGGGCGGTCGAGATCGACGGTTACCCGGCCCGTGGGCGAAATCGGTCGCCACCAGTGGCGGTCCTGCGCGTCGAGGGCGTAGGAGGTGGGCATCAACGCATCCGGCTCGATGCGCATGCGGCCCCGGATGCGCGTGCCGTGGGGGACGGCGACCTCGTCGAGATCGACGGTCAGGCCGTCATCTTCCCACCGAATACCGCTGCGCCCGACGGTGTAGAAATCGGCACTGCGCTGCACCGAGTCGCGCTTGCGCTCGGTCATCGCCCAGCGCGAGGAACGCGGACCGTAGAGGCCGATATTGACCGAGACGTGATCCAGCGGGTCTTTGCGGCCCGCCCAGTAGTAATAGGGTGAGAAAACCGACCCGTTGAAGACGATTATCGAGATGCCGTGCTGGCCATCGTCGCTGAGACCGTCGACGTACCACCAGAGGTAACCGCCGGGTATTGGCGTGTCTTCGAAGCGAAATCCGTCGCAATGCTCTCGGCGGCCAGCCGCCCGGAAAGTGCCGCCATCGGCACCCCCGGCCCCGGATGGATGCTGCCGCTGGCCAGATACAGCCCCGGTATCGTCGTCCGCGCGCCGGGACGGCGGAACGTCGCCCACGGGCCGTGATTCGCCAGCCCGTAAAGCGCGCCGCCGGTCGACGGGAACATCCGGTGGAAGTCCGCCGGACTCGTGCGGTCGGGCGGGGCCGCGTGCTCGGTCAGCGTCAGGCCGCAGCGGTCCAGCAGCGCGAAGGTCGTCGTCTCGCATCGGTCGAGTTCCCCTTTGGTCATGGGATTCGTATCGCCATCGGCGGGCGCGTTCATCAGGATTTGCAGGCGCTCCGGGCCGGTTGGCTGGTGGTGGGTGCCGCGATCTTGGGCGCAGACGTAGATGGTCGGCTCGGTCGGGGCGCGGCGTTCGCCGAATAATTCGCGGAACTCGCGGGCGTAATCGCGCGAGAAAAAGACGTTGTGATGCGACAGGTCGAAGCCGCTGGTGCGGGCATGGGCCGACCAGACGATGGCCGATAGCGAGCGGTCTTTGGGGGCGATAGGGGCCACGGCGCGGGCGATATCGGGGCCGAGCGCGCCGCTGGCGATGGCGGCGGCATCGGCGGCGCTGACCACGACATCGGCGGGGATATGCTCACCACTGGCCAAGGTGACGCCCCGGACATGGCCGTCTTTCAGGTCGACGGATGCCACATGCGCATCGCAGCGAAGCCGCGCGCCCCGGTCGGTGGCGAGGGTGGCGAGGGCTTGGGTGAGGGCGTACATGCCCCCCTCTACCAGCCAAACGCCGGTTTGCTCGACATGGGCGACCAGCATCAGCGTGGCGGGGGCTTGGAAGGGCGATGAGCCGCAATAGGTGGCGTAGCGCCCGAAAAGCTGGCGCAGGCGGGGGTCGTGGAAATGCTTGCCGAGCGCGCCCCACATGCTGCGCATCGGGGCGATCCGCATCAAATCGGCAATGCGGGTGGGACCGATGCGGCGCACGAGGGCGAGGGGCGAGGGACGCTGGGCGCGCATGAAGCTATGGTCGAGGGGGTCGAAAATGCCCTTGATATGGGCGCAGAAGCCCGCAAATCGGGCCGCTTCGTCGCCCCCGGCAAGGTCGTTGATCGCTTGTTCTGTCTCGCGCTGATCGGCGTATAGATCGAAGGTGGTGCCGGTATCCCCATCCCAAGCGTGGCGGGCGAGGGTGGTGGCGCGAGTCAGGCTCAGGCAATCGGACAGGCTTGCGCCCGCATCGGCGAACAGATCCTCGAACACCCAGCGTTTGGTGAAAACAGTCGGCCCGCCGTCAATCGACGCATTGCCCACGGCGACCGAGCGCATCTTGCCCCCGGCGGTGGCGGCCCGCTCCAGTACCGTCACATTATATCCGCGCGCGGATAGGTCGATGGCGGCAGACAGCCCCGCAACCCCGGCCCCGACGACAACGACGTGCTGGTTGCTTTCACTCATGCGATTGAAAACTCCATTGACAGTCTCTGGTCATGTGTCCACTGTTATTGACAGTTCAACAAGACAAGCAGAATTGACAGTTGGCTGCAAGCCCTGTTGCTGCAAGGGGGAAGACGCGATGGACAGACTGGCCCGCATCGAGAAAACCCTTGAGGATGCCGTTGCACGGGGTGCGGCGGATGGTTCGCCCCCGAAAATTACGGAGGCCATTCGACACGCCCTGTTTTCGGGGGGTGCACGGGTGCGGCCCCAGCTCGGTCTTGCTGTGGCGGAGGCCTGTGGCGACCCTGATCCCCGCGCCAGTGCGGGAATGGCAGCGGCGATCGAGATGCTGCATTGCGCATCGCTGGTGCATGACGATCTGCCCTGTTTCGATGATGCGGATGAGCGGCGGGGCCGTATTTCCGTCCATAAGGCGTTCGGTGAGCCGTTAGCGGTTTTGGCCGGGGATGCGCTGATCGTTATGGCTTTTGAGACGGTTGCGCGGGGTGGTGTCGCGTCGCCGCAGCGGATTGGCGGGATGATCACGTCGCTATCGCGTGCCGTCGGTCTGCCCCACGGTATCGTCGCCGGGCAGGCTTGGGAAAGCGAACCCGATGCCGATGTTTCGGTCTACCACGCCCAAAAGACCGGCGCGTTGTTCGTTGGGGCAACGGTCGGTTGCGCGATTGCGGCGGGCAGTGATCCGGGGCCGTGGCGTCCGCTGGGCGAAAAGTTGGGGGCGGCGTATCAGGTCGCGGATGATCTGGCCGATGCGATGGGCGGGGTCGATGACCTCGGCAAGCCCTGCGGTCAGGACGAGAAGAACGGACGCCCGACTATCGTGGCGGAACTGGGCCTTCAGGGGGCCGTTCGCAAGCTGGAGATGATGGTGCGTGCCGCTGCCGATGCCGTGCCGGATTGCAATGGGGCCGATGAATTGCGCGCCCTCGTGATGATGCAAGCCAAGCGCCTCGCGCCGCAGCAGGCCGCCGCAAAGATCAGTGCCGCATGACTATGGACGTACATTCGGGAGTGCCATCGCGGGGATTGCGTGACCGCTGGATGGATTTGCGCGACCGGCTGATGGCCAGCCCCCGCTTTCACCGCTTTGCAGCCGCCACGCCCTTTACCCGCCCCATGGCGCGCAAGCGGGCGCGGGAGTTGTTCGACCTCTGCGCAGGGTTCGTCTATTCGCAAGTGCTGCTTTCCTGCATTCGCCTCAATCTGATCGAGATGCTGGCCGACGGGCCGCTCGACCTGCCGACCATCGCGCGCCGGACAGAATTGAGCGAGGACGCTGCCGCGCGGCTTGTGGATGCCGCCGTTTCGCTGCGCCTGTTGGCGCGCCGGTCGGGGGGATACGGGCTGGGCGATCTGGGGGCTGCGATCAGGGGCGCGCCGGGGGTGGCCGAGATGGTCGAGCATCATGCGATGCTCTACCGCGATCTATCCGACCCCGTTGCGCTGCTGCGTGATCCCGGCAAATCGACCGAAATTGGCGCGTATTGGGCCTATACCAAAGGCAATGGCGATGATCCGGCGGCCATGACCGCCGATGTCAGCGACCCCTACACGACCCTGATGGCCGCATCGCAGCCATTCGTGGCGGAGGAAGTGCTGGATGCCTATCCCGTGCGCCGCCACCGCCGTCTGCTGGATGTGGGGGGCGGGGATGGCACGTTCCTGCGCGCCGCCGCCGC
>CALJIU010000324.1 GCA_937974055.1 uncultured Neomegalonema sp.
GGCAGGTCTTCGGGCGAGAAGCCGAGCGCCTTGATCACGAGATCGGCCTTGATGGTTTCGTCGGAGCCGTCGACCTCCTCCGGCGCGCGGCGACCGTCGGGACCGGGATTGCCGAGGCGCATCTTGATGGCGCGGACCCCGGTGACGCCGTTATCGCCGCCGTCGAAGCCCTTGGGGGCGGACAGCCAGCCGAAGGTTACGCCCTCCTCTTCGGCATTCGCGACCTCGCGCATCGAACCGGGCATGTTGACCCGGTCGCGGCGGTAGAGGCAGGTGACGTTGGTCGCGCCCTGACGGGTGGCGGTGCGCACGCAATCCATCGCGGTATCGCCGCCACCGATGACGACGACGTCCTTGCCTTCGGCGTTCAGGAGGCCTGTCTCGAAATCATCGACGTTATCGCCAAAGCTCTTGCGGTTGGAGGCGGTGAGGTAGTCGAGCGCCTGCACCACACCGGGCAGGCCGGAGCCGGGACCGCCGATCTCGCGGGTCTTGTAGACGCCGGTGGCGATCAACAGGGCGTCGTGCTTGGCGCGCAGATCGGCGAAGGAGATATCCTTGCCGATATCGCAATTGAGCTGGAAGACGATGCCGCTCTCCTCCTGCTGCTGCACGCGGCGCATGACGACGTCCTTCTCCAGCTTGAAGCCGGGAATGCCGTAGGTGAGCAGGCCGCCTGCGCGGTCGTAGCGGTCGTAGATCGTGACCTGAAACCCCTTGCGGCGCAGGGCATCGGCGGCGGCCATGCCGCCCGGGCCCGCGCCGATGATGCCGACGCTCTCGGTGCGCTCGACACGGGGCTTGGCGGGTTTGACCCAGCCTTCGGCCCAAGCATTGTCCACGATATATTTCTCGATGGCCCCGATGGTGACGGTGCCATGGCCCGATTGCTCGATCACGCAATTGCCTTCGCAGAGGCGATCCTGCGGGCAGATACGGCCACAGATTTCGGGGAAGGTGTTGGTGGCCTGCGCGATTTCGTAGGCTTCCTCCAGCCGACCCTCGGCGGTGGCCTTCAGCCAATCGGGAATGTTGTTGTGCAGCGGGCAACTGGACTGGCAAAACGGGACGCCACATTGTGAACAGCGCGAGGATTGCTCGGCGGCTTTCTGCACGGCGTAATCGCGGTAGATTTCGTTGAAATCTTCCTTGCGCGCCTCGGCGGCACGCTTTTCGGGCGTCTCGCGATTCACGTCCACGAATTTGAGCATGTCGGTCATCGAACCACCCTTTCCGGCTGCGGGACGGTTCGGATAACGGAATTCGCGGGGGGCTGCAATATGTTTCAGCGTATATAGGACAGTAATATTGTCATATATTGGAAGTTATGGCCTGCCGTGTGTATTTAGCTGTGGTGAAATCACGAAAGTAATCTCGATTCGGTCCTATTCGTTCGCTGCTGTGGCAGGCCCACGTAGAATCCTGCTTTCGCGGAAATGTCCGTGGGAGCGAGTGAAAGAGGCGGTGATTTATTTTACAGTCTCCTGTTATAGCGGACCGGTATTTCCTCCTCCGGGTATCGCTCCATGACCGTGTTCCATCTGCTGCTAGTTGCCATCGTCCAAGGCATCACCGAATTCCTGCCCATCTCGTCGAGCGCGCATCTCATCCTCGCGCCTAAAGTAACGGGCAGCATCGACCAAGGGCCGCTGATCGATGTGGCCGTGCATGTGGGAACGCTGGTGGCGGTACTGATCGCGTTCCGGCGGGACGTGGCGGAAGCCTTTATCGGGGTGTTTGACCTCGCTCGCGGGCGATTTGCAACGGCGGCGGCGCGGCTGGCGCGGAACCTGATGATCGCGACGGTACCGCTGGTGATCTTGGGGCTGGTGTTCCACGAGATCGGGGCGATGGATTGGATGCGGTCGGACGAGAACGGGCGAGCGTTCAAGATCATCGGCTGGACCACTCTGATCTTCGGGGTGCTGCTCTACATCGCCGATACCTATGCCCCCACGCGGCGTACCTTGGAAGGGACCGGCTGGGGCGAGGCGCTGCTGGTGGGGCTGGCGCAGGCCGTGGCGCTGATACCGGGCACGAGCCGGTCGGGCATCACGATGACGGCGGCGCGGTTCCTCGGACTGTCACGCACGGAGGCGGCGCGGTTCTCGATGCTGCTGGCCATCCCGGCGATCATGGCCGGGGGGACGATTGGAGCGCTGGATATCGTGGAGTCCGGCAACGCACAGCTTGGCGTCGACGCCCTGATTGCCGCCGGGTTGTCCTGTATCGCGGCGCTGGTGGCGATCAAGCTATTCATGGGGTACATCGCGGAGGCAACGATGACGCCGTTCGTCGTGTACCGTCTGATCCTCGGCGTCGTGCTGCTGGGGGTCGCGTATCTCTGACGGAGGGCCGACATGACCGATGTGATCCTGACGGCCAATTCGGGGTCTTCGAGCCTGAAATTCGCGCTGTATCCGGCGGCGGGGGGCGATGAGCCGCTGCTGAAGGGCGAGGTGACGGGGATCGGGTCCGCGCCCGTGCTGTCCGCCCGGCGGGGGCGCGAGGTGCTGGAGGTGACGACGCCGCTGGACGCGCTGCCGGTGGATGCGACGCAT
>CALJIU010000325.1 GCA_937974055.1 uncultured Neomegalonema sp.
GGTGATGCGAAACTTGGGCAAGGGAGCGCGGTAATGTCTTCGTTTGAAATCTACGCTTTATTTTGCGTCACCCCGCGACTTGATCGCGGGGTCCATTTCTCTTTTCTTTACAGCACTTTGAGTTGATGAATGGATTCCGCGTGTTGCGCCGTGCAGCGGAAGCTGCGGAAAGACATGAAAATTGAAATTGAGACACGACCGGGAGCGCACGGTCCTTGACAAAATGTTATTTATATTCCTTTTTGTTCTGCAATTGTTTTAACAGAGATACCGCAACCCCCATGGACTGGACCCGCCGCGCCATCGAAGCCAATCGGAAGGCCCTGCTACGGATCGTGGCGGGGCTGGTGGTGATGTTGAATGGGCTGTCGGCCACGGTGATGACGCGGCGCGAGCATCTGGCGGTTTTGGCCGAGTTGCGCCCCGCCGAATCCGCTCTACGGCGGCTGATCGCGATTCTGGCCGATGGCATGACCGTGACGGTGGGCAAGCGCCGGACGCTGCCCGTGGGCGGGATACCGAAGGGCAAGGGGACGGGCGAGCGTAGCCCGGTCTTCGCGCTGTTCGATCCGCGCAAGCGGGTCGGGCCGTTCGTGAAGCGGGTGTCGGGCTATGGGCCGAATATCCGGGATTTCGATGGGGGCAGCGCGCCGATTCCGGTGGTGCCCGAACCCTCGCCCGATGATCTGGTCGATGCGCAGCGGACATGCCGCCGGGTGCAGGCGTTGCAGGCGGCGCTGGACGATCCCCATGCACAGGCCCGGCGGTTGGCGCGGATGCTGGCCAGCGGGCGGACGAAATACAAGCGGGTCATGCGGCCCGGTCGCCCGCCGGGGCATCGGGAGCCGCCCTCCGGCGTGCGGTGGTGGTATCCGGTGGATGAAATCCTCGCCGATTGCCAAGACCTCGCCCTATACGCGCTGGCGCGCGATGGGCCGGGGACAGCGGCATGAGCGCCGGTTTTGCGACCCTTCCGCCGATGCGGGGGGCTTTTGGTGCTGGGCGTCAGCCGTTGATGAAATTCGTGATGCGCTTGCGGAAGACGAAGGCGAAGAGGCCGAAGATCATCAGCTTGCCCTTGGGGATGTCGATCCCGCGCTCGGCGACCGGGCCGCTGGCGCGGATATCCTGCATCGTCACGGGCAAGGGGGCGGCATCCTGCAATCCGTCCCACGCGCCGACGGCGAAGGTTTTGCCGTAATACTCGCCGTCGGTGTGTTGGACGGCGCGTCCGAAGATCTCTTTCGCCTCCTCGAACCAGATATCGCGGTCGGAGTCGGCTTTGTAGTCCGAGGCATAGCCGCCGCAGCCGGGGGCGAGGCCGTCTTTTCTGGTGGAGAAGCGGACCGGCACATCCGAAACCCCGGCCACGGCCTGCGTATGGAAGCCGCGCGTCAGGATCGCGGCGATTTCGGCCCCTTCGGCGCGGTGAATGGCCCAGACGACCGGGCGAAAGGCCCCCAACAGCAGGACGACGGGGCTGGAGGTGGGGGCGACGTAGATATCGATCTGTCCGGTGCGGTCACTATCGCTGCGCCCAAGGACGATGTCGGATTTGCGGTTCGGCGTGGCCTCATAGGCACCGAAGGCGTGCAATTCGACGTCACGGGGCAGGCCGGGGAAGCAGGCGGCGGTGTCGGTTTCGCGGGCCTGCTCGTGAAAGCGTCGGCAGGAATCGCCGATGCCGGTGCAGTGGCCGTCATCGAGGGTGTAATAGGTGCCGGCCCCCATCGGGGCGCGGTCGAGGGCGATGCCCTTCGGTATGACGAGGGCCGTGCGGCTGCCGCCGCCGACCATGAGTTCGGTGCCGCTGAGAGGGCGGGTCAGGACGTAGAATTTGCGCCGGTCGCGCCTGATCCGGGTCGCGGCATGGGGGCTGCGCCGCAGGGCTGCCGCTTTCCACGCATCGAGATCGGCCTCGGTGGCGGGACGCAGGGTTCCGTCGGCCAGCAGGGCATCGCGCTGGACCTGGCCCGTGGCGGGCAAGGTGCGCAGGTTGAGCATCCGGGTCGCCTCGGCCACGATATCGACATCGCGGCGGCGCAGGGTGCTTTTGATCGTGCCGCTGGGCGTGTCGATAACGAGGGTCATGCGCCCCAGGCGGGCTTTGCGCAGGGTGACCGTCATGCCGCCGCCGAGATCGACGGTCTGCAGGGGCCGGACGGTTTCGCCGGGGGCGTTAGCGCGGGGCGCTTCCTCGTCCTCATCCTCGTCGGTGGCGCGGTCAATAGCCTCGCCGCCCAGATCGATGGCCAGATCGAGGCCGTCGGCAATGACGCCGTGATCGACGGTTTCCTCGTCGACCTTCGGCGCATCCTCGGCGGCACGCGAGATTTTCTTGGAGCCGCCCCCGAAAAAGGAGAATTTCCCCGCCCATGCATCAGCTGTATGGCCCGCCAATGCGAGGCCCGCGATCAATCCCAGACAAGTTCCGCGCATTTTGTGTCTCCCCCACGTTTTGCGGGGGAGGTTATATCCGTAGGGTTGAGATACCCTGAAAAGCTACCCTTGCAGGACCAGCGAGCGCAGGAAGGCGCGGGCGGGATCGCCGTCCCAATCGACCAGACCCCAGATGCGGGCGACGACATCGCCTTTCTTGTTCACGATGAAGCTGGTCGGGGTGGCGATGGAAAAACGCCCGAAATGCTCGATGGAAAAGAGCGAGCCGTTGACCTTTTCCCAGTCCATGATCGGGTCGATATTACCCAGTTCACGTTGGTCGAGGAAGTTGGTGATCAGGCTCATATCCTGATCCAGCCCAAGGGCCACGACGCGCACGCCTTCGCCCTTCATATCGCCGGACAGGCGGTTGAGGACGGGCAATTCGCGCATACACCACGGGCAATCCTCCTGCCAAAGCGTCACAATCAGCACGTCGCCCGCATAATCGGCAAGGGTGCCCTTGGAGCCGTCGGGGTAGCGCAGCTCCTCGGTCGGGACCGAGAGGCCGGGGGCGGCGAGGACCACGTTCTTGGCGAAGGCGGTCTGATCCTGCGCCATTGCGGGCGCGCCGAGGGACAGCGTGGCCGCCAGGGCGGCAGCGAGAAGAGAGGCGAGACGCATGGGAATGGCTCCGTATGGGAGAGATCAGTAATTGGCGAGGTAGTTGCGAGCGATGCTGACGAAGGGTTCCTCGGACCATTTCAGCGGGCCGAAGAGAACGTCGGTCAGGCGGCCCTCGCTGTCGATCAGCAGGTGAGATGGCGTCGCGACCATACATGTGGCGCTGAACACCGTATTGTCGGGGTCGAGATTGGCGGTGATGCGGTCATAGGAGCGACGGGCGAGGAATGCCTTTACGTCGTCGGTATCGACCTCCGCACTGCGCAGCCCCTCTTCGAGTCGCTCGACGGAAATCTGGACGAGTTGGTCGGGATCGATACCATCCGCTTTATCGAGATAAGCGTCGAGCCGGGGCAGGTCGATCTTGCAGCCTATGCATTCGGGGTGCCAGAAGGTGATGATCTGGGCCTTGCCGCGACGATCCTGCAACGAGACGATGTTGCCGTCCGGGGCGGTCCATTTGATATTCGGCATCGGCAAGGGAACCGGCTCATGCCAACTCCGCTCGCCACTCGCGATGACGGCGCGATACAGGTCGATCATGCCGGGGCGGTCGCAAGCGATGGCGATGGTGGGCATCGCCGCGATTATGGCGAGGGCAAATGCCGAAACTTTCCTGAACATGCGCGTTCTCCTGATGATGTATGCCCCAGCGCATTGCCCGCCGGGTGGGTCTGTGTCCAGTCGGCTGGCTTCACAATTCGCTGATGAAGGTGGACAAATCCCTAACGATGCGGTCACGGCTGCGCTAGTTTCCATGCGGAAGATGCGCGTCGAAGACTTATAGAACGGGAGTGGGGCAGTAGCATGGCGAAACCCGATGATGAGCGGCGCACCCGCGAGGCGCAGGCGCGGCTGGACCAGATGCGGCAGGAGGCAGGCGGTGCGTTGACCGGGGCCGAAGCCCGTGCGCGGGCTGGGGTGCGCCCGGAGGATGCGCAGGAAGACCCGCCGTTAGACTGGCGCATGACGCCGAAGAACGTGGCGATTCAGGCGGTGGTGATCGCGGTGTTTCTGGCGGTGGTGTGGTTCCTGATCACGTCCTTCGTGGGGGGCTTTGGCGAGGTGCTGGACCGATGAGCGCCCCCTTGCGCCCGCGATTCTGGGAAACGGTGCCCCTGTCCGGGATGACGAAACCGGAATGGGAAGCCCTGTGCGACGGCTGTGGCAAGTGCTGTATGCTGAAGATGGAGGATGAGGACGAGCCGGGGCTGATCGCCTATACTAATATCGCCTGTCGCCTGTTCGACGAGAAGACCTGCCGCTGCACCAGCTATCCGCTGCGCTCGGTCTTGGTACCGACCTGTATACAGTTGACGCCGGAGAATATCAGTACGGCACAGGAATGGATGCCCTCGACCTGCGCCTATCGTTTGATGGCCGAGGGCGCGCCCTTGCCGGAGTGGCACCCGCTGAAGACAGGGGACACGGATTCGCCGCATAAGACGGGCAATTCGATGCAGAATGCTACGGTGCCGGAATACGATGTCGATGAAGACGAATGGTACGATTACGTGATCGAGGGCGGACATTGATGGATCTGTGCAGCGATATCGCCCTTGGGAGTAGCCGTTCGATATGACGATTCTGCGCCGTCTGTTCATTGTAATGATGCTGTGCCTTGCCGGGCTGGCGGCGCCATCGCTTGCGCAGGAAACGCGGGTCGAAGGTGCCACCCAACAGGCCGCCGCCGCGATCACGCTGGAGAATGCCGACGCCCTTTTCACGAAATGGGAAACGGATGCTCAGGACATCGACGAGCGGCTGCAATCGGAAGATGTGACCGCCGAACTGCTGTCCAAGATCCGCGCGGTGCTGGACCCGCAGCGGGTGAATGCACGGGCGCTGGCGGATCAGGCGAAGGCACAGCTTGCGCCCGTGATCGCGCAGTTCGATTCCCTCGGCCCCCCGCCTGAGAATGGCGGGACCGAGGATGCGGCGGTGGCGATGGAGCGCGAGGAGCTGAACAAGCGTATCGCCGGTCTGAGGGCCGTGGTCAGCAAGTCCGACCTCGCCTTTACCCGCGCCGACCGGCTGATCTCTGCCGCGACGGATGCGCAGCGCCAGCGGTTTACCGATCAACTTCTCGAACGCGGCCCTGCCCCGGTCGATCCACGCCATTGGGTCAGTACCGGGATGACGCTTTTGGGCGTCGGGCAGAGGGTAGCGGAGGAGGCAACGCTGCCCGAAGCAGCGGAACGGCGGCGTGATCGTTGGGTCGAGGCGGGGCCGGTGGCACTGGCATTGCTGTTGTTCGCCGTGGTTCTGCTGGTTTTCGTGCGTCGCTATGCGCTGACCTATCTGTCCCACGCGATCCGCAGGCACCCGGCGGTCGAGATCAATGCCGAGACGGAAATGTCGGCTTTCGGTGGTCTTAATGCTCGCGCCTATCTGGAAGGAAAGCACGCTTCAGCGGAGGGTGCGCCGGGGCCGATACTGGGGCCACCGCCGAGCCGGACGCGGCGGCTGATCGTGGGGATTGGGGTAACGCTGACGCGCTTGCTGATGCCTCTCGCCGCGCTTCTGAGCGTGCGCTACGCGCTGAAATCGCTGGGTTTGCTGGGGCCAACAGGGGAAATTATCGTCGATGGGGTTACGAGCGGGCTGGTCGTCGTGGCGGTGACCTATGCGATGGGCTTTGCTTTCTTTGCGCCGCGCACGCCGGAATTGCGCTTGTCCGGCCTGGATGATGGCACGGCGCGGCGGGCATCGTTCTACGCGATGACAATCGCTGTGGCGCTGGCCTTCAATATCGGGCTTGTCGGGGCGGGCGAGGCGATGAACTTGCCGAGGGAGACGTTGGCCGTTCTGAACCTGTGTACCGTCATCATCGCCTCGTGGGGATTATGGCGGATGGCGGGGGTCTGGACGGATACCTCTGATGTAAAAGCGCGCCCCTCGGAGACCGATGACTCGCAGGTGAGCGAGGATAATTGGTTCTCGGAGAACCTGATCCTGACGGCCCGGCGCGGGGCGTATATGATCGCTACGCTGACGCCTTTGGCGGCGGTGGCTGGTTATTACGCGCTGTCGCGGTACATCCTACAAAGCGGTATCTTGAGTGCCGCCGTGGTTGGTGCCGCCGTCATCGTATTCTTGGTCGCGCGCGAAGCCTCGCAGGCATTGCATGAAGCGGCGGGCCAGAACCGCCGGGCGCGGGGTGAGGAGACGAAGGACGAGGGGGTCGGCCTGTTGCCGGTCTTGATCGGCTTTGTGTTGGCCGTGGCCGTGGCCCCGATCCTTGCGCTGGTCTGGGGCGCGACGGTGGGCGACCTGCGGGAGGCCTATTTCAGCCTGACCGAAGGGTTCAGGGTCGGTGAGACGGTATTTCGCCCCGGCGACCTGTTGCTGGCCGCGCTGGTCTTTGCGCTGGGCCTGTTCCTGACGCGGTTGCTGCAAGCCATCGTTCGCCGGGCGGTGATGCCGCGTACCCGGCTGGATGTGGGCGCGCGGTCGAGCATCGTGTCGGGGCTGGGGTATTTCGGGTTCTTCGTCGCCGCCCTGACCGCGATTTCCATCGGCGGGCTGGACCTGACGAATCTGGCGTTTCTCGGTGCGGCGCTGGGCGTGGGCATCGGCTTTGGGTTACAGAACATCGTCAACAATTTCGTCAGCGGGATCATCCTGCTGATCGAGCGGCCCATCAAGATCGGCGATTGGATCGAGGTGGCGAGCATCCACGGCACGGTGAAGAAGATCAACGTGCGCTCGACCGAGATCCAGACCTTCGACCGGGCCAGCTATATCGTGCCGAATTCCGAACTGATTTCCGGGGCGGTGACGAATTACACCCATGAGGATGTGATGGGGCGGGTGATCTGTCCCGTCGGGGTCGCCTATGGGACGGATGTACGCAAGGTCGAGCGCATCCTGCTGGAGATCGCCCGCGCCCATCCGATGACCCTGCGCCGCCCCCCGCCGCAGGTGGTGTTCCAAGGATTCGGCGGCAGCTCGCTGGATTTCGAGCTGCGCGCCTTCCTGCGAGACGTGAATTGGGTGGTCGCCACCCGCTCTGATATCAATTTTGAGATACAGCGCCGCTTCGACGAAGAAGAGATCGAGATTCCCTTCGGTCAGACCGAAGTTACGGTCAAGAACGCCGCCGAGATGGTCGAACTGTTCACCCGTACCGCCGCTATGGCGCAGCCGCGCCCGCCCAGCCAAGGAGATCCCCTGTCATGACCGAACTGCTCTTTCGCGACGATCCTGCCCTCGACTGGTGCGAGGCGACGGTGGTGGATGTGTCCTCCGCCGGGGTGGTGCTGGATCGGACGGTCTTCTACCCCGCCGGAGGGGGACAGCCGGGCGATACTGGCACGCTCGATGCGGCCAATGTGCATGACACGGTGAAGGGCGAGAACGGGACGATCCTGCATCTGTGCGAAGGGGAGTTGCCGGGGGTCGGTGAGACGGTGACCGCGACGTTGGATTGGGAACGGCGTCACGCCCATATGCGGATGCACACCGCGCTGCATCTGCTGTCTGTGGCGATCCCTCTGCCGGTGTCAGGCGGGTCCATCGGGGCGGAGAAATCGCGGCTGGATTTCGACATGCCCGACGCGCCGGAGGACAAGCAGGCCATCGAGGATGCGCTGAACGCGATGATCGAGGCGGATCATCCGGTCACCGAGGAATGGATCACCGAAGCGGAGTTGACCGCGAATCCAGCGCTGGTCAAGACGATGTCGGTCAAGCCGCCCGTCGGTCAGGGGCGCGTGCGGCTGGTGCGGATCGGGGATATCGATCTGCAACCTTGCGGTGGCACCCATGTCGAACGAACGGGCGAGATCGGCCCGGTGCGGATCGGCAAGATCGAGAAGAAGGGCAGGCAGAACCGGCGGGTGAACCTGCATCTTGTGTGATGCCTACGAAAAAAAGCGCGGCACCCTTTCGGATGCCGCGCCCTGTAGCGATTTGTGATAATCGCAATTCACTCAGTGGGTCGTATCAGCCCGCCATGACCTGAATGACGGCGGGGCCGATGATGACGATGAAGAGGACCGGCAGGAAGAACACGATCATCGGCACGGTCAGCTTGGCGGGCAGGGCGGCGGCCTTGCGTTCGGCCATCGACATGCGCTCGCCGCGACTTTCTTCGGACAGAACACGCAGGGCAGAGGCGATAGGCGTACCGTAGCGTTCGGCCTGCACCAGCGCACTGGTCAGGGCCTTGACGGCCTGAAGCCCCGTGCGGCGCGAAAAGTTCTCGTAGGCCATCGACCGGTCGCCCAGATAGGAGAGTTCGGCGTTGGTCAGCGCAATCTCGCCCGCCAGTTCCGGTCCCTGTGCCATGATTTCCTCGGCGACCTTGTGGAAGGACTTTTCGATCGACATGCCCGATTCCACGCAGATAACCGTCAGGTCGAGGGCATCGGGAAAGGCGCGGCCCATCTTGACGGCGCGTTTGTCGGTCATGTTCTTCAAAACGATATCGGGCAGCTTGTAGCCGATGATCAGGACGCCGATGGCGATCATGGGGTGGCGGGTGCTGTCGAATTCGCCCGCATAGAAGACGCTGAAGTACAGCAGCGCGCCGATGCACATCAGGAAGGGTGCGACGATGCGGAAGAAGAGGAAGGTGATGGGCGCTTTCTGACCGCGCAGCCCCGCCTGTGCCAGCTTCATGCGCAGATCGGTATTCTCCATCATGTCCTGCATGCGGAATTTCTCGACGGTCTTGCGCATGACCGTGATGGTGTTGTCGTCGATCTGGCCTTTTTTCTTCTTCTTGTCATCGACCTTGATGCGCGCCTTCATCGCCTCCTTGCGATCCGTGGCGGCGATCATGCGTGATTTCAGCACTTTGGTCGGCCCGGCGGCGGGCAGGAATGCGATGACGCCGAGGAAGGCCGCCAGCGCGGCACAGATCTGGGCGAGGATCGTGAAGTTCAGCCCGGCTGCTTCGAGGATAGCGTTCATCTCAGTGTCTCCGGCGTTCAGGTCGGTCGCGATTTTGCGGGTCGCGTGACCCTCGGTCCCGCATACAATCGTCTATTCTGTTCTTTGCAGGGCGAGGCGCTGTCGCCCCGCCCGCTTTGGCTTGCTGGAACCTCTTCCGCGATCTTCGATCGCTACAAAGCCTCCAGTTACTTGTCTTGTCGCGTTTTCGCGACGCCAACCCTTTCAGGTTGGCTGAAAAACGCTTGCTAGATTTCGATGTCGATCATCGAATACATGCAGAAGATGCCGATGCTCATCCAGAAGGCACCGCCCGCCAGCATCATGTTCCCCTGATCGGTATTGAACAGCAGACCCAGATAATCGGGGGCCACGGCGAACAGGACACAGGCGAGGACGAAGGGCAGCGAGCCGATGATCATGGCCGATGCCTTGGCTTCGGAGGACAGCGCCTTGATCTTGAGCTTCAGCTTCTTGCGTTCACGCAGGGTGTTGGACAGGTTGCCCAAGGCTTCGGAAAGGTTACCCCCGGTCTGCTTCTGGATCGCGAGGACGATGTTGAAGAAGTTGACCTCGGCAAGAGGCATCCGGTTGAACATACGGCCCAGCGCGTCTTCGAGCGTGACGCCCACGGCGGTGGCATCGGTCAGCAGCTTGAATTCCCCCGCGACGGGTTCGGGCATCTCGCGGCCTACGAGGCGCATACCCTCGCCGACGGGAAGACCGGTTCGCACGCCACGCACCAGCACGTCGATCGCATCCGGGAAATGGGCGATGAATTTCTTCTGTAGGCGACCCACTTTGAATTTCGCGAATTTGTTCGGCACGACGAAGACGAAGATCGGCAGCACGGCCAAGGCCATGAGAGGCTGAATGCCCTGCATCATCAGCAGCGAGACGATGCCCAGCCCAATACCGCCGCAGATAACGCGCAGCTTGAATGCCGAGATTTCCATGCGCGCGCGGATGAGCAGCATTTCAAGCGATGGCTTGTTGTTGCGGCGGTTCTGTTCTTCCTGCTTGCGAAGCTGGTCCTGAATTTCCTTGCGGCGGTCGGCGACATTTTTCTTGCCGCCCTTGTCTTTTGAACCCGTATCGATGTTGAGTCGCGAAAGGCCGCTCGTCGTCTGGGTTGGCCAGAACCAGAACATGGCAACGGACAGGAAGGCGAACGCTCCCGTCAGCCAGATTATGCCGGTCGAACCTAGGGCAGTGCTGATTGCCTCGAACATCTAATCAGTCTCCTTGTCAGGCGTGATCCGAAATCTAAGGGGAAAAGCCTGATAATCGGTGTAGGCCTTGATTGCCGGGCGGCAGCAAGACCGGGCCTTGGCGTATCGCGTTCTCTGGAAAGGGAACGCGCTAGTTCGAATCCTCTTCCATCGAGGCCAAGGCATCCTGCAACTCGACATCCATGTTGTAGCCGCGCGCGCGCTCATAGAAGGCGGGCTGGCCGATGCCGGTCGAGACGTGCTTGCCGATCAGCTTGCCCTTGTCGTCCTCGCCGGTGATCTTGTAGCGCACCAGATCCTGCGTCACGATCGTGTCGCCCTCCATCCCCAACACCTCGGAGATATGGGTGATGCGGCGTGAACCGTCGCGCAGGCGCTGGGCCTGGACGACGACGTTGATCGCGGCGCACATCATTTCGCGGATGGTCTTGGAGGGCAGCGAGAAGCCGCCCATCGTGATCATCGATTCCACGCGGGACAGACCCTCGCGCGGGGTGTTGGCGTGGAGCGTGCCCATCGATCCGTCGTGGCCGGTGTTCATGGCCTGAAGCAAGTCGAATGCTTCGGGGCCACGCACCTCACCCACGATGATCCGTTCGGGACGCATACGCAGACAGTTCTTGACCAGATCACGCATCGAAACCTCGCCGCCGCCCTCCAGCTTGGGGGGGCGCGTTTCCAGCCGGACCACGTGGGGCTGCTGCAATTGCAGTTCCGCCGAGTCCTCGCAGGTGATGATGCGCTCGTCGTCGCCCGCAAAGCCGGACAGGCAGTTGAGCAACGTGGTCTTGCCCGAACCCGTACCGCCGGAAATCAGGATGTTGCATCGGCAGGCAGCGGCGATCTGGATGACCTTCGCAGCCTCCGGCGTGAGCGCCCCGAACTTGATCAGGTCGCTCATCTTGAGCTTGTCTTTCTTAAACTTACGAATGGTCAGTGTCGCGCCGTCGATGGCGAGCGGCGGTGCGATGACGTTGACACGAGAACCATCGAGCAAGCGCGCGTCACAGATCGGTGAGCTGTCATCGACGCGGCGACCGACCTTCTGCACCATGCGTTGGCAGATTTCGAGGAGCTGCTGGTTATCCTTGAACCGGATATTCGTCAGCTCGATCTTGCCGTTCACCTCAATATAGACCTGCTCGGCCCCGTTGACCATGATATCGGCGATGTCGTCGCGGGCCAGCAGCGGCTCCAGCGGGCCGTAGCCGAGCACGTCGTCGCAGATATCCTCCACGAGCCGCTTCTGCTCGGTGATGGACATCAGGTGCCCTTTGACGCCGATGATCTCGTTGACGATCTGCGTGATCTCACCCTCGGCTTCGGACCGGGCCAGCTCGACGATGCGGCTCATATCCATCGCGTCGATCAGCGAGGAGAAGATTTCGGCCTTGAGATCGTAATACGCTTGGTCGTGGGTCGGGCGTTCCGGCTCGACTTTCGCGGCTGGTTTCTCTTGTTCGTTTTTCTTTGACTTGTTGCGCCCCCGGTTCGCACCAAAGCCCGATGCGCCCTCGCGCTGGTCCTCGACACCGAGCGGTTTTTGCGTGGGTTCATCGCTACCGTCGCGGCGCAGGCCGCCGCGCTTGGTGTCTGCAGGAAGCAGCTTGTCCTCGTTGAGCTTGCGCTGTTCGGCGATTTGTACGGATTGACGCTCTTCCGAGGCCGTTTCGATGATCGACTTGCGCGCACCGAGGCCGCTAGCAGGGCGGGGCGGGGCTTTCGACTCCGAAAGATCGGCATTGAGGGCGTCGACCGGCTTGGATTTGATCTTGGGCAGGGGGCGAGCGCCACCGGCAGCGCCCGGACGGGGCGGTGGGGGAGGCGGGGCCTTGCGCGGGCCGTTCGGACGTGAGGCACCACCCGGCGACGTGGCCGGAAGCGAAGCGTTCTCACCGGAATTGCCGGGGGACGATGGCTCGTTCTTCTTACTGAACATAAGTGTCTTTCCGCCGTGAACTTCGAGGTGAATTGCGATCGAGATAGGTATCGGATTGCCTGAAACCGTGTGTTTCCACGTATGTCCGGTCAGATCAGATCACACTTCACAATAATCGTCTGGGCCGGACGCGCGGTGGCGCGTCCGGTTGCGGTGTTGGGGGAGGGTCAACCCTCCACTTCTTCTTTCTTTTCAGCCTTCGGGGCCTTCTTCTTCTTCAGCATCGAGGTGATCTTGCCGAGATCGAGGCCCTTGAGCTTGGCGCGCTTACCGATGCCGCCTGCCTTGCCGGCCTTTTTCAAAGCCGTCCGGCTGGCGGTGACTTCGTTGCACAGCGCAGTAAGACCGGCGACGGCCTCGTGCTTGGCGTTGACCTCTTCTATCATCTGTCCGTTATTCGATGCGGCACCGAAGAGGGTCGGGTCATAGGGGACGATGAGATCGACTTCGCGCCCGATGATTTCCGCCACGTCGGAAGCGGCGATTTCGGGGCGCTTTGGTACGCCGACCTGATTCAGAATGATCTTGGGCAGATTGTCGTTCGGTCGCCGCGCAGACAGAAGATCGTAGAAGGACTTGAGATTGCGCAGGCTCGCCAGTTCCGGCGTTGCGACCAGCACGATCTCCTCCATCTGCATCACGCTGCGCTGAATCCAAGGGGTCCAGATATGCGGGATATCGAACACGGCGTAATCTGTGGCCGCACGGATCGTCTGGATCATGTCGATGACGTGATTCTCGTCGAATTCCGTCTCGACTTCCAGCGAGGAAGGCGCGGCGAGGATCGACAGATAATCGTCGTATTCGATCAGCAGACGCTGAAGTTTCACATCGTCCAGCTCATCCGCACCGCTGAGGGCATCAAGGATGGTTCGGGTCGATTCACGGTTGAAGTCGAGACCGGCAGTGCCGAACTGCACGTCCATATCGACGAGCATGACCTCTTTTTCTTCGATACGCGAAATCTTCCATGCCGCGTTATGCGCCAAGGTCGAGGAACCGCAACCACCCTTGACCCCGACGAAGCCGATGGTGCGGGCCATTGGGGCCTCGCCCGGCTCTGCGAAGACGGTCGCGATGGCCTCGATGATTTGGATCGGGGCAGCGGGTGCGACGATGTATTCGTCCACGCCCTGACGTTTGAGTTCGCGGTAGAGCGTCACGTCGTTGGACGGACCGCAGACGATCACCTTGGTATCGGGATCGCAGACATTGGCGAGGCCTTCGAGTTCGTCGAAGACTTCGAGACCCGTCTCGGTTGTCTCGACGATCAGGAGATGCGGTGTGGCCGAATCTTCGTAGATCTCGATGGCCCGCTGGATGCCGCCCATCGCCACGGCGATGGAGGTGCGTGCCATCCGGCGGTCATAGGCTGATTCCTGCACTGCCGTGGCCATGGCCGAGGTGGTGCAGAAGGATTCGATATCGATCCGGGGGATGAGGGTTTCGATTGGGGCGCTATACCCCTCGTCAAACCCTTGATTCTGTGCCGCAGACGGCATGGCAAGTCTCCTTCTTCGGCGATTATCAGTCGATCAGCTCGCGCGTGCCACGGGCGGATGGTGCGGTATCCGTCGCCTGACCCGTGCGGTAAGCTTGGAGAACCCGTGCGCGGGCAACCTCGTCAGCGGGGGTCATCGCGCGGGGACGGCTCAGGTCGGCGGGATTTTCGATCATCACCGTCATGTTGCTCTGGTGCGAGCAGCCGAAACCTGGTGTCGCGGCATTCTGCGTGTTGTAGCGAATGTCAGGAACCTGAATATCACCGCAATCGTAGACCTTGCCGAGCTGGTACTGGTCCCAGGGGTCGTAGAACACGTTTCCCTGAGGTTTCTGGGAACAGGCCTGAAGGACCATGAGGGCGGACAGGACCGCGAGGGTGCGGGTGGTGCTGTTCATGCTTTTCATCTCTCTCGGACCTCTTATTCCAGGATGAAGCCGAAGGGGGCTTTCAGCGCCTCTTTCGCGCTCGCCATGTGGGGGTCGCCTGCGCCGTAGACCTTGTGCAGTCGTCCGAGCACGAAGAAGTCGAAGTCGCTGGCCGGGGCAAAACCGTCGGTCGGCAGGCGGAAGTCCTTTTCCTGACCCGGCTTGACGACATAGGGCGTCACGAGGATCACCAGCTCGGTTTCCTGCTTCTGATAATCGCTCGATGAGAAGAGCTGACCGAGGACCGGCACGTTCTTCAGTCCGGGCAAACCTTGGTGCGAGTTGGAGTCGCGCTGGAGAAGCATACCGGCGATGGACATCGTTCCGCCCGAAGGCAGCTCGACCGTGGTATTCGCCCGGCGGACCGAGATGCCGGGGATCGACACTTCGCCGGTCGAGATCGAGCCTTCCGTGGTCAGTTCCGAGATTTCGGTCGCGACCGTCAGGCTGATGCGACCGTCACCCACCACGACCGGAGTGAATTCGAGTGCCACACCGAAGTCGCGGAAGGTGTAGCCGACGATCCCGTTATCGATGGAGGTCGGATAGGGGAACTGACCCCCTGCGAGGAAGCTGGCCGTCTCGCCGGATACGGCGGTCAGGGTCGGTTCTGCGAGCACGCGCATCACGTTGTGCCGCTCGAAGGCCTGAACCAGCGATCCGAAGTTCACGTTCTCGAACGACCCTGCGATATTCGCTGCGATCCCGCCGAGGGCAGCACCGTTGACGCCGAAGGTGTTGGTGATCGAACCGAAGTTGGTCAGCGGGCTGAAGAGACCCCCCGTGGCCCCGGCGATGGCGGCATCGGCAGCGATATTGAAATCGACGCCAAACTGCTTGATCACCGAGCGGCGCATCTCTGCGATGCGGACCTTAACAAGAATTTGATCGTCGCTGGAGGTCATGAGGCGATCAACGAATTTGACCGCCTTGATCTGGGTCTTGACGCCCGCCGAGATCTTGGCAGCGTAGATATAGCGGCGCACGAGGTCACGGATGGCTTCCGCTTCTGCAGCACCGCCCGTCATACCTTTGACGACAACCTCGCCGAAGACCGATTCGACCTGAATGTCGCGACCGGGGAAGGTGCGGGACAGGGCGCTGCGCAGGGCGCGCAGGTCGTAGTTCACCTCAGTGGAGAGGTTCAGAATCTGCTTGCCGGTTTCGTTGAAGACCGTGACGTTGGTTTCGCCGATATCCTGACCGATTAGAACCATCTGGCGAGCCGTGCGAAGCACCGCGCGGACCTTGGTCGGATCGGAGACGAGAACCTCATGGGCTTCAGCGGGCAACTCGACGATCGTCGATTTGCCGACATAGATTTCCGAAGCCTGACCGGCGGGGCCGTCACCGGCACCTTTGAAGACCGATTGACCATAGCTACCGTCGCCTTGTCCGACGAAAGACCGGCCCGATGGTGCGAACGGCGCGGGTTCGAGGCTGGCATAGGTACCCACGATCGGCGCGCTCGACACGGTGCTGATTGTGACCGGGGCGGGCGTGTGGACGGGTTCCGAGAAGACAGGCGCGGCCATCACAGGCGCAGGCTGTGGCGTGTAGATCGTTTCCGCCATTACCGGCTCTGCGACGGTGGGTTCGGCGTAGATGGGCATCGCCGGAGCAAATTGCGCTGGTGCAGCGTCGAAGGAGGGCTGCGTCATCGGTGCCGCATAGGTTTCGGTCACCATTGGCTCTGCCATCATAGGTTCAGCCATCATCGGCTGGGCCATCATCGGCTCGACCATGGTAGGCTGAGGCATACCGTAACCGCCCGTTTCCTGAACGATGCCGTTCTGGAGCGAGTAATCATAGCTGTCCGAGGCGACCTGCGTCTCGATTTGCATCATGTCGGTTTGCATCGTGTCGGCGGCATAGTATCCGCCCGCCGGTGCCGCAGCATCGATGGTCATATCCTCGATGACCATCTCGCCGAAGGCTGGCGCAGGCTCGGCCATTGTTTCCATACCGAACGCATTGCGCAGGCCATCGAGTGTAACCACGTCCTCCGATGGAGCCGGAGCCGCATCGAAGACATCCGGGTTGAAGGGCTGCGAAACCATCGTGTCGGCGGCGGTGACATCGACTGGCATCGGTGCGGCATCGGTCATGGTCACCGGCGTTGCGGTGACGGCGGCAGCCGCGCTCTCCCCGTCACCATACTGGATGGACCCATCCGCCGCGACGAAGTAGCCCGATGGGGCCGCCACATCGGAAGAGCGGAAGGAGACATCCGAACCCCGGTTGATGAGATCGACCGGCGCATCCAATCCCGCATCCTGCGCGATGGTTGGCACGGTAGCCGTCAGGGCTAGACCTATGGCGGTCAGCGTGGCGGCTGTCTTAGAAACGGGGCGACGCATTCTGGATTCTCCCGGTGCAATCTGGCTTTTTCGGTTGGAGCCTTGGGATATTGTTCGTGTTCTGCGCATCACTGCGTATCCCCTTGCTGACCGTTGTTGGTGCGGACGACGATCGGCGCGCCGTTGCGGACGAGAACCACGCCTTCATCCTCGGTCTTTTGCTGTGCGGCGGCGGAGGCATTGATCGTTGCCGCCTTCTGTGCGGCCAGTGCGGCGGCCTCGGCGCGGGCCTGTTCTTTCTCGGCGGCGGCTTCTGCCCGCAGGCGTTCCTGCTCCTCAATGGCGCGCTGACGCTCCAATTCGGCGGTCAGGGCCTGTTCCTGACGGTATTCTTCGGACAGCTTGCGCAGTTCCTTGGCGCGTTCGACCTTGGCACGAGCGAGAGCCTGAAGGTCGAGCACCGTCTTGGGCCGGATCTTGTCGATATCCTCGCCGAATTCCTCGACCAGCTCTGCGAAGCTACGCAGTGAAAGGGTCAGGAAACCACGCTCTTGCTTGGCGATGTGGCGCGTCAGGGCGATCAGTTCGGCCTGTTCGGGGTCCAGCTCGATGGTCGCGGTGTTGCCGACCGTCGCTGCGCCTTCGCCTTCGGTAAGACGTTGGTCAATGGCGAGAATACGCACCGTCTCCATGACTGTGTCGGTCTGGCTGTGCGTGTTCGTGCGGTCGATCTCACCCGTCAGCGGGTTGAGCTCTTCGATCACGATCTGACGGGTCAGGAGAAGATCGACGAAATCGCCCGGCAGAATAAAGCCACCTGCGCCGGTGATGTCGGAAATCGGAACGGCCACGGCGCGCATACCCTTGCGCAACATCGACGCCATCATGCCCGATCCGTTCAGGTCGATGACCTTCTCGGTGCTCATCGGTTCGCCCTTGCGGATCGTGGCGCGCGAGGCGGCCCCGACGATCGAGTCTATCGCGTCGGGGTCTTCCGATTTCACGTAGAAGTAGTCGGACGTGCTATCGACGGGCCAAGTCTGCCACCGGACATCTTCGGACACGAAGGTCGCGCCGATGGTCACGTCACGGGCTGCGACAAGGACGTCTACGGTTTCGGGTGCTTTGACGGTGGGTTCGACAGCTTTCGGGGCGGCTGCAACGACGGGCGCGTTTGCCCGGCTGTCAATCGCGCCGCGCACCAGCCACATGGCGGCCATTGCCGCCACGGAGGCGCAAGCCAGGATTAGTATTCTCACGCTGCGCATCGCGATTCTCCTTCAACGATATTTCAGGCCCCAAGATAGGCATGGGGGAGTTATGAAAGTGCGAACGCCGTCGAATATTGGCGCGCGGCACCCGGAATTTACATTTCGTTTTCAGTGCGTTACTGGGCCACACCATCGCCCTTGACTGTCAGGAAAAGACGGATGTGCCAGAATCGCGCATTCTGTCTTCTGTTCGGACGGACGGTAACGCTATCGGTTTAATAAACCGCGAAAGCGCGCAGGATTCCGATACGGAGGTCGGTGGGAAACCGCTGAAACGGGACTCGATACGGTCAAAATCATGGAATTCGACGAAAATTTGCTGTGATGACCCGGTCTGGTGAGGGTGAATATCCACGTTCGCCGCAAAAGCGATTCGTCTGGGCCGATCTTAGAGTTATTCGCGATCAAGTTGGGTCACGAAACCCGCCGAGAACTGCGTGTTTCGTGGCGTTTTTTGGCTCAACCTGACCGCGATTGACTAGAATGCTGTGGTTGCGCCTTCGCGTGATATAAACCGGGACATGTGCGGTATTTGCCGGACGTTTCGCCCGTTGAAGCCCGAAAGACGAGAATCGATCTATCTCCGCCATATCCCTGCCATTGTCTCTCGGCAGATAAGGATGAGATCGCGGTCGATGACAAAAAATCATGAACCTCGCCCCGGAAGGGGTTGATTGTGCGACATATATTGCATTTGAGTATATGGATAACTTCTGTTAACCCTGTTCAGGTATCAACGGCGAAGCGGGATGGGTGCCTATCGCGACCCTAGAACCCGACGCGATTCGATTATGTGGCAACGAGCAATTCCAGGAGAGACACCAATGAACCGCATGACGCTTTGCGCCGCAGGACTGGCCATGATCTGGGCCGCCGGTGCATCCGGCGTGGCTGCGGCCCAGGATCAGGAGCGCATCGGCGCGTTCAAGTTCTGGAGCGCGTTCACGTCCCAGCGCCCCGAAGGCAAGGTCTGTTGGGCTGCCACGAAGCCGAGCGACAAGGAATATAGCGGCGGTGAGCGCGGCGATATCTTCCTGATGGTGACGATCTATCCCGATACGGGCGTCGATAGCGAGGTGAGCGTGCTCTCCGGCTATCCCTACGACGAATCGCGCACCGTGCAGGCCAAGATCGGCAGCCAGACCTTTTCCTTCTTCGCCGTCAAAGATGGCGCGTGGCTGGAAACGCGCAACGAGGAAAAGCAGATCGTGGGTGCCATGCGCCGGGGTGCGAAGGCGACCGTGACGGGCTATTCCAGCACCGGTGGCCGCTCGACCGA
>CALJIU010000326.1 GCA_937974055.1 uncultured Neomegalonema sp.
GGGGGTCGTGCGATTGGAGCTTTTTAGGTGACGCTACTCCCACCACCGATCCACCCGCGCGATATCGTCGTCGGACCAGCCCAGATGATGCGCGATTTCATGCACCAGCACATGCGTCACCAGTTCCGCCAGCGTCACGTCGCCCCGGTCCACCCACTCCCACAGGATCGCGCGGCGGTACAGCCATACCACATCCGTCTGCGGCACGGGGTCCGCCACGCTTTTGTCGGTCAGTGGCACGCCATCATACATCCCCGTCAATTCGTAGGGATGATCGATCTGCATCGCCGTCAGGGTTTCGGCGTCCGCTTCTTCCTCCACCCGCACGATCAACGTGCCGCAATTCGCGCGCACGGCGTCCGGCAGCGCAAGAAAGGCTTGTTCGGCGAGGCGTTCGAGGTCAGCGATGCTTGGCGCTAATGTCATGGGCCTGTATGTAGGCCCCCAAAGCCCATGTTGCGAGGGCCGCGCGAGGAGTATTGCCATGACCATCACCCGTTTCGCCCCGTCCCCCACGGGCCGCCTGCATGTCGGCAATCTACGCCCGGCGCTGCTGAACTGGCTATATGCCCGCAAGCAGGGGGGGCAGTTCGTCTTGCGCATCGACGACACCGACGCCGAACGCTCGAAGGAGGAGCATGTCGATGCGATCAAGCGCGATCTCGACTGGCTTGGCCTCGGTTGGGATCGGTTCGAGCGTCAGTCGGAGCGCCTCGACCGCTACGATGCCGCTGCGGATGAGTTGCGGGCATCGGGGCGTTTGTATCCATGCTACGAAACGGCCACCGAACTCGATATCCGCCGCAAAGTTCAGCGCAATGCGGGCCGCCCCCCCGTCTATGACCGTGCCGCGCTGAAGCTGACCGATGAGGAGCGTGCGAAACTCGCGGAAGACCGCCGCCCTCATTGGCGTTTCAAGCTCGACCAGACCCGTGTGACGTGGACCGATGGCATCCGGGGTGAAACGAATGTCGATTGCGGCTCCGTCTCCGACCCTGTGTTGATCCGCGAGGATGGCGGCTATCTCTACACGCTGTGTAGCGTTTGCGACGATATCGACTTCGGCATTAGCGATGTGATCCGGGGCGAGGACCACGTTACCAACACCGCCACGCAAATTCAGATATTCGACGCGCTGGGCGGCGCTGCCACCGCTTTCGCGCATCACTCGCTGCTGGTGGATGAGGAGGGGGCCAGCCTCTCGAAACGCCTTGGTTCCCTGACCCTCGAATCCATTCGCGACCAAGGGATCGAGCCGCTGGCGTTGCTTTCCTATATGGCCCGCCTCGGCTCGTCGGACCCCATCGAGCCGCGCGCCAGCCATGACGAGTTGATCGCGGGTTTCGATCTCAACAGCTATGGCCGCGCCCCCGCCCGGTTCAGCCCCGGCGACCTGACCGCGCTCAATACCCGGATTTTGCACACCAAGCCCTATGCAGACGTTGCTGCGCTGCTGCGCGATGCGGGCGTGCCGGATGCGATTGCCGAACCGTTCTGGCATCTGATCCGCGAGAATATCGAAGAGCTCGACGCTATCCCCGCTTGGGTCGCGATTCTGAAGGGGGATTGCGAGTCGGTCGTCGATGCCGAAGATGCCGATTACGTCGCCACCGCCCGCGCGCGCCTGAATGCCGCAAAGCCGTGGACCGCCGAAACGTGGAAGGCCGTCACCGCCGACCTCAAGACTGAAACGGGCCGCAAGGGTCGCGCCCTCTTCATGCCGCTGCGCAAGGCGCTGACGGGCCGTACGGATGGACCCGACATGGCCGCGTTGCTACCCTTGCTCGACCGCTGACCGAATGGGAACCGCGCCATGATCCGCATCGTCTTTGATTTTGTTTGGGTATCCATCCTCGTTGCCATCCTGCTCGGCTTGATCGCGACCGTTATCCCTGCGCTTGGAACGTCGGGCACAGCGTTGGGGACGATGATGGGTGCGATGGTATCTGGCCAGTTATACGGGCGGCGGATGCGGGCCGAGGCGACCAAGGGCTTTGCATGGCAGGTCGCGGTCGTCATCACCATCGTCACCCTCGTCCTGACCGCTATCGTCATCAATCTGATGCGGCGGTCTGGTGGTTTTGCGGAGCTTGGTGAAGTGTCCGTGACCGCCTATGCCATCGGCGTCGCCTTTGTCGGTGTCATCACTTTGCTGATCGTGCGGTTTTTCTTTCGCTGGGGCAGCAAGACGGGTGCGAAATCGGTCGGCGGCCCTTCCTGATGCGCGCCCGCCGCCCTATATCGCCCCTATGAACCCGTTTCAGAAAATAGCCGCCGCCGTGGGTGGCATCGGTGTGCTGGCCATCGCGATTTGGCTTGGCACGATCATTTTTATCGCCCTGCTGGTCGCCGCGCCGTTGCTGTATATCTATGGGCGCTGGAAAATGGGCAAGATGCGCAAGGAGTTCGAGGCCCAGAACCCTGAACTCGCCGAACAATTGCGTCAGAGGCAAGGGCGGCCCCCGCAGGGCGGCACGGTGATCGAGACGGAATACGTGGTCGTGGATGAGGAACCGCTTGACGAAAAGCGCCCTCCGAAAGCATGATCCGCCCATGAAAACCGCATCCGCCATCATCGGTGCCTGTATTATCCGCTAGCATTCTGCGCGCGGCCCGTTTTCATTCACCCCTTCCGAATGCTAGAGCGTCGCCGCAGCGCATGAATCCGCGCATTGGAGACGGCCATGACGATTCGCCTCTACGATACGAAGACCAAGCAGAAGCAGGACTTCGCCCCCATCGACCCTGAAAACGTGCGCATGTATGTTTGCGGGCCGACCGTCTACGACCGCGCCCATATCGGCAATGCGCGGCCCGTGGTGGTGTTTGACGTGCTCTACCGCCTGTTGCGCCACGAATACGGGGTGGAGAATGTGCGCTATGCTCGCAACTTCACCGATGTCGATGACAAGATTAACGCCAAGGCCGCCGAGACGGGCCGCTCGATCCGCGATATCACCGACGAGACGATAGGCTGGTATCATGAGGATATGGACGCGCTGGGCGCGCTGCGCCCCGACCATGAACCCCGCGCGACCGAGTATATCGCCTCGATGGTCGCGATGATCGAAGACTTGATCGCAAAGGATCACGCTTACGAAGCTTCAGCTCCTGCGGAGGGCGCCCACGTCCTCTTCGCCGTCGCCACCGACCCCGAATACGGCA
>CALJIU010000327.1 GCA_937974055.1 uncultured Neomegalonema sp.
ACAATGCACGCTCTCGTAAATCCATGGAATAGGGCTTGGGCATGACGCGCTGGCCTCCTCATCCAGCCCGTCGATGGAATCAGAACATTTAGAAAATTGGAATCCCATTTCCGATTCAAACTCATCCCAACGCGCTCTAAATGTCAAGCGCGCGCTGCGAAGGCCGCGCTGCTTCAACCCCGACCCTAAACCAGCGATTTGGGCGCAACGTGGTGCAGCAAATCCCCGTTTCCGAAATCCACATCCGCCCATCGCGCCACCGGCAGGCGCAGCACCGCCGCCGTGCAAGTCGCCATCGCGCGGGGGCAGGGACCACTGGCAAACTGCACAGCCGCCATCTCCAGCCCCGGATTATGCCCCAGCACCAGCACCGTCTCACCACCGCCCTCGCCCCGGATCGCCGCAAGGATCGTGTTCGGTTCGGCGAGGTACAGCGCCTCCACCTCTCGCCGCTCGACATCGCTCCAAACATCGCCAAGCCGGTCGGCAGTCTGCCGCGTGCGCCGGGCCGAGGATACCAGCATCCGGTCCGGCACCAGCCCCTCATCGGCCAACCACGACGCCATCAGCGATGCCGCCATTCGCCCGCGTTCGTTGATGGGGCGCTCATGGTCCGGCGTGCCTTGCGACCAGTCGGATTTGCCGTGGCGCAGCAGGATCAACGTCTTCATGCTTCAGCCCTCGCGCGCAGGAATGCACCCATATGAAACGCCGCGCGCTCAGGCTGCGGCACCCAATCCTGCCCCACCCAGCAGGCACGCCGCGCCAAGCACCCGCGCAACCGGCATGCCGCCCCTTCGGGCGCGCCGACATGGGCGGCACAGGCATCCACATCGTAGCGTTCACCACCGAACGCATCGACGGGGCAGGCTTTCAGGCACGGCTTGCTCGCACATGCATCGCAGGGCCGCGCCGCCCCGCCCGGTTGCGGCACCCCATCGAGCGCCGCAAACCCCAGCGCCCCCCGGAACGACATCCAGACGCCGTGTTCTTCATGCATCGACATACCCAACGCCGAGGGCCAAATCCGCCCACTCGCCGCCGCCCAACGCAGGAATGGCTGATAGGGCGGCCCGCCAAAGGGAAACAGCGGCACCGCGCCAAGGGCAGTGGCCAACTCCCCGACGACCCGCATCGACCACCGATCCAGCGGGTCCACCGCGCCATCCCCATATTCCGGCGAAGCGGTGAACATCGCCCATCCCTCCCGCGACAGCGCCAACAGCACCAGCGCCTCGACGCCCTCCGGCGCCTTATGCGCCGCTTCCGTGCGGATCGTACCCAGCCCCGTCAGCCCCACATCCCGCGCGGCACGCTCCACCTCATCCGCCGTCATGACTTGCCCCAACGGTCGCGCAGGGGCAGCAGCAGCGACCACCCTAGCCGCGTGGGCCGCTCGTCCTGAAACTCGGCCAAACCGATGGTCATGCCGTCATGGCCCTTTTCCGGTTGGGCGATATACGTGCCGAATATCCGATCCCACCACGGCAGGTTAAATCCGAAATTCGCATCCGTCTCGCGATGGATGATCGAATGGTGCACCCGGTGCATATCCGGCGTCACCACCACCAACCGCATCCCCCGGTCGGCCCATGCGGGCAGTTTGATGTTGGAATGGTTGAACAGCGCGCAGCCGTTCAGGATCACCTCGAACAAGATCACGGCCAGCGCGGCGGGGCCAAGCACATAGACCGCCCCGATCTTCAGCAGCATGGACAGCGCAATCTCACCGGGATGAAACCGGATGGCGGTACTGACATCGATATCCCGATCCGAATGATGCACCCGGTGCAGCCGCCACAGGAACGGAATCCGATGGCTCAGAACATGCTGCCAATAGATCAGACAGTCAAAGATCACGATGGCCGCGACGATCTCGACCCATGCGGGCCAATCCAGCCAGTTGAACAGCCCCCACCCATTCGCGGCGGCATCCAAGGCGGCCCCGGCGGCGGCGGCGGGAAACAGGATGCGCACGACCACCGTATCCAGCACCACCACCGCCCAATTCACCCCCCACCGGCGCAGCTTTGGCGCGACCAGCGCCCGGCGCGGCGCCGTCAGCTCCCACAACGCCATAAGCGCGAAGACGCCTAGGAAGACCGAAATCCTGATGATGCCTTCATTTTCCATTCGCGGTCCTTCAATTTCCCTGCCCCGGCCTTGAGCCGGGGCAGGAGTTTTATCACCTACGGCCTCCACCGCAGAAAATTCCCGATAATCCGCAGCCCCACCGCCTGCGATTTCTCCGGGTGGAACTGCGTGCCGAACAAGTTGTCCCGTCCTATCGCCGCCGTGATCTCCCCGCCATGCGTCACATGGGCGAGGCGATGGGCGGGATCATCCGTGACGACGTGATAGCTATGCACGAAATAAACGTGATCGCCCCCCGTGACACCCTCGAACAGCGGATGCTCACGCGCAAGTGACAGCCCGTTCCAGCCCATATGCGGAATCTTCAGCGCCGGAGCGTCGGGCGTGATCTTCTCCACCGCCCCGTCAATCCAGCCCAGCCCCGGCGTTTCGCCGAACTCACGCCCCAGCGTGACCATCAACTGCATCCCAACGCAAATACCGAAGAACGGCTTGCCCGCGCGTTCGTGCTCGCCCAGCGCCTCCACCATCCCCGGCACCGCATGAAGCCCGTTCCGACAGTCGCGGAACGCCCCCACCCCCGGCAGCACCACCCGCTCCGCCGCGCGCACGACCGCCGGATCGGCGGTCACGACGATCTCCCCGCCGCCCACCTCCCGCGCGGCCCGCTGAAACGATTTCTCCGCCGAGCGCAGGTTGCCGGAGCCGTAATCGATGATGGCGGTGGTCATGCGGTTTCTCCTACCTTGGCGAGCGCGGCCTCGAAATCCCCGGCGGTCACCGTTTCCGTCAGCACGTAACCACGGCGGTTCAGGTACAGCCGACACAGAAAATGCGGCGCGAACCAGTAGAGCGACGCCACCGCGAGGCACAAAATCCCCAGCCACACCAACCAACCGCCCCCCGGCGGCAAATAGAAAGTCGCGGGGATAGGCCAGACCTGCCACGTCTCCCCCCACGGCAAGTAGAGCGCCAGCATCACGCAGAGGGGTCCGGCGACGAACACAGCATTCATAAACCGCTTGAGCGGGGCGAGGCCGGGTTGCCCGAAATACTCCTCCCCGATCACCCGG
>CALJIU010000328.1 GCA_937974055.1 uncultured Neomegalonema sp.
GAGGTGCCGGAGACGGCGCGCAGCTACCCCCTGCGGGCGAACCGGGTGGAAACGCTGGTCGGGATGACGGTCGCGCCGGACGAGCAAGCGCGTATCCTCACCGATCTGGGGTTTGGCGTGGAGAAGGATGGCGAGGACTTCACCGTTTCGGTGCCGTCATGGCGGCCCGACGTGCATGGTGAGGCCGATCTGGTGGAGGAAATCGCGCGGGTTTCGTCGCTTGCCAACCTTGAAAGCGTGCCGCTGCCCCGGCGTAGTGCGGGGGTGCCGAAAGCGACGCTGACCCCGATTCAGAAGCGCATCGCGACCGCGCGGCGGGCGCTGGCGGCGCAGGGGATGAACGAGTGCGTCACGTATTCGTTCATCAGCTCGGACGAGGCCGTGCATTTCGGCGGCGGCGATGCGGCGATGCGGCTGGAGAATCCGATTTCGTCGGAGATGTCGGATATGCGGCCCAGCCCGCTGCCCGGTTTGATGGCGGCGGCGTCGCGCAATAAGGCGCGTGGTTTTGCCGACTTGGCGCTGTTCGAGGTCGGCATGGGCTTTCATGGCGCGGAGCCGGGCGAGGAACAGATGATCGCGGCTGGCCTGCGCATCGGATCGGCGGCTGCGCGGGATTGGACCGGCGCGCGGCGTCCGCTCGACCTGTTCGACGCGCGGGGGGATGTGGAGGCGATGTTGGGTGCTTTGGGTGCGCCGGTTGACCGGCTTCAGGTGGACCGGAACGTGCCTGACTGGTTCCATCCGGGGCGTTCGGCGTGCCTGCGGTTGGGGCCAAAGAACCTGATCGCGGTATTCGGTGAGTTGCATCCGAAAGTCTGCAAGGCATTCGATCTGGATAGCGGCGCGGTGGCCTTCACGGTGTTCTTGGAGGCGCTGCCGTTCCCGAAAGCCAAGACCAAGGCGCGGGCCGCCCTGACGCTGAACCAGCTACAACCCATCGAGCGCGACTTTGCCTTCGTCGTCGATGCCCGGACCGAGGCGGAAGCGATCCGTAAGGCGGCGCGCGGGGCGGAGAAGAAGCTGATCGAGGATGTGACCGTCTTCGATGTGTTCGAGGGGGAGCGGGCCAGCGCGCAGCTTGGCGAGGGTAAGAAATCCGTCGCGATTGCCGTGCGCCTGCAGCCGGAAGGCACGACCTTCACCGATGCGCAGATCGAGGCCATCGCGGAGAAGGTCGTGGCATCCGTTTCTAAGGCGACAGGGGCGACCTTGCGGGGGTGATGGGGGATTGCGTGTTGCGTTGCATTGTGAAACAGGCTCCAGCCTGACCTAATTTGAGTGGAAATGTACAATGAGCATGATGCAGGAATTCAAGGACTTCGCGATCAAGGGTAACGTGGTCGATATGGGGGTCGGCATCGTTATCGGTGCGGCCTTCACCACGATCATCACGTCCCTCGTGAAGGATATCATCAACCCGATCATCGGGTTCCTGAGTGGCGGTGTCGATTTCTCAAACCTGTTCTTCAACCTTGGGTCAGAAGAATACGCCAGTCTCTCGGCAGCGCAGGAAGCGGGCGCGCCAACGATCAATTACGGCCTGTTCATCAATGCGATTATCGCGTTCTTGCTCGTCGCTTTCGTCCTGTTCATCATCATCAAAAACGTGAACAAGCTGAAAAAAGCCGAAGAGGACGCCCCGGAAGAAACCCCGCGTCAGGAGCAGTTGTTGGAGGAAATCCGCGACGCCCTTAGGGCGCGTAGCCTCTGATTTACCCTTCCGATCCATCGGCGTACCGTGATACGCCGATGGAAACAGGGGCTTGGAGGATTTCATGGATTTCGGACTCAAGGGCAAGAAAGCCATCGTTTGCGCGTCGTCGCGTGGATTGGGGCGCGGTTGCGCTATGGCGCTGGCCGGGGAGGGCGTCGATGTCGTTCTCAACGGACGCACCGAAGAAACGCTGAAAGCGACCGCTGATGCGATCAAGTCGGCGCATGGTGTCGAGGCGACCTATGTTGTTGGCGATATCGCCGATGAAGGCATCCGTGGTCAGTTGCTCGACCATGCAGGCACCATTGATATCCTCATCAACAACGCGGGCGGCCCGCCCCCCGGTAATTATACCGACTGGGACCGCGATGACTGGCTCGCCGCCATTGATGCCAATATGCTGACGCCCATCGATTTGATGAAGGCTGTGCTGCCGTCGATGATCGACCGCAAGTGGGGCCGGATCGTCAATATCACGTCGGGTGCGGTGAAGGCTCCGATCCCCGTGCTGGGCCTTTCCAACGGCGCGCGGGCGGGACTGACCGGCTTTGTTGCTGGGCTGTCGCGTCAGGTGGCCGATACCGGCGTGACGATCAACAATCTGCTTCCCGGTCCGTTCGATACCGACCGCATCCGCAAGACGGTTGAGACGGTCGCCGAGAAGGAAGGTAAATCGGTCGATGAGGTGCTGACGGCGCGTAAGGCGACGAACCCAATGCGCCGCTTTGGCGAGGCGGATGAATTTGGGGCGTATTGCGCCTTTATCTGCTCGCAGCATATGGGATTTGTCACCGGGCAAAATCTGCTGATGGATGGCGGGGCCTATCCGGGCACGCTGTGACTTTTCCGCCCCGGATTGCCATGCGGTCGATCCGGGGCGCGGTTACACAACACTCAATTTCGTGTCAGAACATGACACAATCCGCGACAGATTGGTGCCGAACGACTATCGGACCATAACAAAGCGCGTATTTTACCCGTCTGTCCGAAAGGCATTTTTCTCATGGTCATCGACTCGATTTTGCTCCTCGTTCTCACCGCAGGTGTATTGATTGCCAGCTTTGCGCTGTCCCCCCGCATGACGGGGGTGGATGGCTTTTATAACGGGCGCGATTCGGATGGTGCGGCACCCGGTTTGTGGACGCTGGTTCTGAGCCAGGTCACGACATGGATATTCGCCCGCTCGCTGCTGACCGCCGCCGTGCTGGGCTTTTATTATGGGACACCGGGGGCGATGGCCTATGCGGCCTATTATTTCTCGTTCCTGTCGGGTGGCTTGATTATCGACGCCCTACGCTTTCGTCACGGCTACAGCTCTATCCAGCCGTTTCTGGCCGACCGTTTCGGCGCGATTGGTACGACTTGCTACAATTTCGTCATCGGGCTGCGGCTTGTATCCGAGGTGTTCGCAAACCTGCTGGTCGTGGGTGTGATCTTCACGGCCACCTTCGGCGCGGACCTGTTCGGCGGGGTGTTCGGGCAGGCGATTGGTGACGGGGGTGGCATTGCTATCGTCGTGTTGGCGCTGGTGGGGATGGGCTATTCGATGCTTGGCGGCCTGCGCGCCTCGCTGCGCACAGACGTGTTGCAGATGATCGTTTTCCTCGCCGTTTTCAGCGTCGCCTTCATCGCGCTGGTCACGCATGACAGTTTCAGCTTTGGCGCAGCGATGCAGGCGGAGGGCACGGCGGGCGCGCTGCCCGGTTGGGTGTTGCTGGCGGTGGCGGGGTTGCAGGTGTTGTCCTACCCCATGCATGACCCGGTGATGATGGATCGTGGATTGCTGGCTGACCGACGCACGACGGCATGGTCGTTTTTCCACGCCTTTTGGATTTCGGTGCTGTGCATCTTCGGCTTTGGCCTGTTCGGTGTGCAGGCGGGCATCCTCGCCACCGATGGCCAGACGATGCAGGCGGTTTGGGCGCAGATGTTCGGCCCGTGGGTGATGATCGCGGTGAACCTTGCATTGATCGTTTCGGCCATTTCGACGCTCGATTCGACGCTTTCCAGTGCCTCGAAGCTGGTGGTGATTGATATGGGGGCGCTGCCCCGCACCGTCACCAGCGGGCGCATTGTGATGGCGCTGTTCATGCTGGCCGGTTTGGGCTTTTGCTTCTTCGGAACGCAGGATCTGTTCGGGGCCGTCGCCGTCTCTGGCACCGCCTCCATGTATCTCGCCCCGGTAATCCTGTTCTCGCTGTGGGGTGGCTCGCGGGCCGTGCCGGTGTGGAGCTATCTGGTTTCATTCGTCGCCGCCGTGTCGGGTGCGGTTCTCTATTTCCTTATCAATGGGAAAAAGCAGATCGGCCTCGATGCGATGGCAGCGATGGGTGTTGAACATAAATACACCGCTCTGCTCTACATTTGCGTGGCCGTACTCGTCATTGGATGCGGCGCATTCGCGCTGGGTGCCGCCCGCTCTGGCGCAAGCCGCTCGAACGTTGCATCCTGAATACACAAACGCAGACCGCCAAGGACCACGCCATGAACGCCGCAGACTGGAAACCGAATGCCCCCGATGGCGCACGCGAAGCCCATCGCTTCATTGATTATTTCATCCGTAATGGCGTGACCAAGGGATCGGTGTTGAAATCGGTCGAACTGACCTACGCTCGGTCGAACGTCTATTTCGATGACGTGTATACGTATTTTGAGAAAACCGGCGCGTTCAATGTTGCCTGCACCAAGGGCTGTGCGATGTGCTGTCACACGATGGTCAGCGTTGTGCCGCCCGAAGCCTTCTACCTCGCCAATTACATCCGCACAGAATTCGATGCGGATACCTCGCGCAAGATGATCGAGCGGATCGTCGCCCATGATGCCGAGCATCGCGGCAAGAGTGGCGCAGCGCGGCATGTGGGGCGTATCGCCTGCCCCATGCTCGACCCGGACACGCATCTGTGCACGGTTCACTCGGCGCGGCCCCTGACCTGTCGGTCGATGCATAGTGGCGATGTAAAGCCCTGTCAGGTCGCCTTCGACACGCGCGACGCTTATCACCCCGCCCCGTCGCACGCGCTGTTCTTCAAGAATACGCAGGCATATTACGATGCCTTCGGCACCGCGCTTGACCAGTCCGGGCTGGTCGTCGAGCCGTTGGAACTGAATGCGGCTTTGGCAACGATCTTTACGGGTAAGAACGTGTTCGTGCGCTGGTTGAAGGGTGAGAACCCGTTCGAGGAAGCGACCGCCGAGGCGGCTCTGACGGATGCGCCGCCTCCGTCCTGACTTTTCGCGGTGTTTCATCGTCCTAGTTCTGGGGTGAAGGAGAATGCCATGAATCGCCGTCAGGTCGTCATTGGAATGGGTGGAGCCGCCCTTGTTGCCGCCTCGCCTGTGTGTGCCCGTGAGGGGGTAGCCGGGGCGCTCAATGCCGTTTCGGGGGCGTCGCATATCGCGATTGGCGAGCGGCATGACAATCCTGATCACCATCGGATTCAGGCCGAACTCGTTGCCGCGCTGCAACCGCGCGGTTTGGCATTCGAGATGATTCCCGCGAATCGCGAAGCGACGGTCAATCGTATGCGCCGTGAGGGGGCGTCGCTCGATGCTATCGGTGAAGCACTGGACTGGGCGAAGAGTGGTTGGCCGGACTGGTCGCTCTACGCGCCGATCTTGGCGGCGGCCCCTGACGCATACATCGCCGGTGGCGGCCTGTCGCGTGCGACGGTAGGTCTGCTATACGCTGAGGGCGCGCCGGGTCTGGGGGCGCGTATGACGGCGCGCTATGGGCTGGATACGCCTTTAGCCCCGGACGTCATGGCCTCAATGCTCGACGAGCAGCACGACGCGCATTGCGGGTTGATGGATCGCGACCGGCTGGCCCCGATGGTGGCCGTGCAGCGCGCATGGGATGCGGCATATGCCGATGCGTGGTGGCGTGCAGGCTTGCGCGGGGACGGGCTGTCGATCTTGATCTGTGGCAACGCCCATGCGCGGCTCGATCAGGGCGCACCAGCTTATCTGTCGGGTGCGGAGGCGCAAGCGCGGGTCGCTTCTGTTGGGCAGTTGGAGACGGGTGACGATTCGGTTGGGACCGATATCTACACCGCCACGATCTCGTCGGCCCCGCCGGAACGTGGCGACCCGTGCGAGAAGATGCGCGCGGCGATGAGTGGCGCGCAGTGACCGCGCTATGCCTTGTTGCGGACCATGAAGACGAGGGTATCGCCGTCGCGATAATCGGAAATCAGATCATGGCCCTGCTCGGCGCAAAAATGCGGGACGTCGATAACGGCGGCGGGGTCATCAGCCTCGATCCGCAGAACTGCCCCACCCGCCATAGCCTTTAGCCGTTTGCGGGCTTTCAGCACGGGTAGTGGGCATTTTAGACCCAGCGCATCCAGCGTTTCATCGGCAGTCAGATCATCCACGTCGTCACTCCATTTTTGCAACGAAAAAGCCCGGATCATGCGATCCGGGCTTTCGATTTGGTGGGCGGTGAGAGGCTCGAACTCCCGACATCTTCGGTGTAAACGAAGCGCTCTACCAACTGAGCTAACCGCCCGTTCGGCATTAACCGTTGAGAGCGTCTTTCAGACCCTTACCGGCGCTGAACTTTGCCTGCGTCGATGCGGCAATCTGGATTTCCTTGCCGGTCTGTGGGTTGCGACCCGTACCGGCTTTGCGGTGTGCCGTCTTGAATGTACCGAAGCCGAGTAGGCGGACTTCATCGCCAGCCTTCAGGGTTTCCGTGATGGTATCTAGCGTTGCATCGATCGCTTTCAACGCATCCGCAGTTGTCATGTCGCTAGCGGTCGCGACTGCTGCGGCGAGTTCTTTCTTGTTCACTGGTTTCACCCTTCCCGGTAATTCAATTCTGGGCATCGTATGGAGGCGTTTTGCGGAGGTCAAAAGAAAAAGCGGCGGATTCGCACCCGCCGCCAACAAGATTTCTACCATATGTGCGGAAAAACACCCTTAGGTTGTTTTTTCTTCATTTTATGCATTTAGTCCGCGACCTTGATCGCCGACTCCGGACACTGGAGCCGGTGGAAACTGTGCTTCTGATGCTGCTTGATCAGCTTCGGTCCAGACGATTGCCTCAGGTTTCGAGACGAGTGCGAGATCGAGAACTTCCATGGCGCTCGAAACCGGGATGATTTCCAATCCCTTCTTCACCGAGTCGGGCACTTCGCGCAGATCTTTCTCATTGTCTTTGGGAATCAGCACCGTCTTGATGCCCCCTCGAAGAGCAGCAAGCAGCTTTTCCTTGAGGCCACCGATGGGCAGAACATTCCCGCGCAGGGTTACCTCGCCAGTCATGGCAATATCCTTGCGGACAGCGATTCCGGTTAGAACCGAAACGATCGATGTCACCATGCCGATACCGGCGGATGGGCCATCCTTCGGTGTCGCCCCTTCGGGTACGTGGACGTGAATGTCCATGCGCTCGAATTTCGGCGGCTCGACGCCGATCAGCGGTGCAATCGAACGGACATAGGAAGACGCCGCATCGATAGACTCCTTCATCACGTCGCCCAAAGTGCCGGTCGTCTTCATCCGTCCCTTGCCGGGCATCCGCACGGCTTCGATGGATAGCAAGTCGCCCCCCACCTCGGTCCAGGCAAGGCCCGTGACGGCACCGACGCTATCCGCCTCTTCGGCCAACCCGAAACGAAACTTCGCAGCACCAAGCATATCGTCGAGCTTATCAGCCGTCACATCGATACGCTTGCGGTTATCGCGCACGATCTTCGTCACGGCTTTACGCGCCAATTTGGCGATTTCACGCTCTAGGCCACGCACGCCCGCTTCGCGCGTGTAGACGCGCACGAGTTGCGACAAGGATTCGTCCGTGATCTTGAACTCCTTGTCGGTCAAGCCGTGGGCTTCGCGTTGCTTGTCGACCAGATGGCCCTTGGCAATCTCGATCTTCTCATCCTCGGTGTAGCCTTCGAGGCGGATGATCTCCATCCGGTCGAGCAGAGGCCGGGGCAGGTTCATCGTGTTTGCCGTGGTCAGGAACATGACGTTCGACAGGTCATAATCGACTTCGAGATAGTGGTCCGCGAAGGTCGAATTTTGCTCTGGGTCCAGCACCTCCAGCATTGCAGATGCAGGGTCGCCACGGAAATCTTGACCCATCTTGTCGATCTCATCGAGCAGGATGAGTGGGTTGGTCGTCTTGGCCTTTTTCATCGATTGGATGATTTTGCCGGGCATTGAGCCGATGTAAGTACGGCGGTGGCCACGAATCTCTGCCTCGTCCCGAACGCCGCCGAGCGAGATGCGGATGAATTCACGGCCCGTCGCTTTCGCGACCGACTTGCCGAGCGAAGTCTTGCCCACGCCGGGAGGGCCGACGAGGCACAGGATCGGGCCTTTCAGCTTCGACTTGCGTTGTTGAACGGCGAGATATTCGACGATGCGTTCTTTAACCTTCTCAAGACCGAAGTGATCGTTGTCGAGGACCGCTTCGGCGGCTTTGAGGTCTTTCTTGACCCGCGCTTTCTTCTTCCACGGAATCGAGACGAGCCAGTCGATATAGTTGCGCACAACCGTTGCCTCGGCGGACATCGGCGACATGTTGCGCAGCTTCTTCATTTCGGCCTGAGCCTTCTCGTAGGCCTCCTTGGACAGCTTTGCGTCTTCGATCCGGGCTTCCATTTCGCCCAACTCGTCCTTGCCGTCCTCGCTCTCGCCCAGCTCACGCTGGATCGCCTTCATTTGCTCATTGAGATAATACTCGCGTTGAGTCTTCTCCATCTGGCGCTTGACGCGAGATTTAATCTTCTTCTCGACGTTCAGAACGCTGATTTCGCCCTGCATGAGCGAATAGATGCGCTCCAGCCGATCAGCGGCGGCGGTCATCTCCAGCAGTTCTTGCTTTTCCTCGATCTTGACGGCGAGGTGATGCGCGATGGTATCGGCGAGTTTCGATGGCTCATCGATCTTGCCGGCAGCGGCCAGCGCTTCCTGTGGAATGTTCTTGTTGAGTTTGAGATATTTCTCGAATTCAGCATTCACGGTGCGCGACAGGGCACGGGCGGTATCTTCGTCACCGACCGTTTCATCGATTACGGTGGCTTCGGCCTCGAAGAACGAGTCGTTTTCGACATACTTCCCAATGCTCGCGCGGCGCTTGCCCTCGACCAACACTTTCACCGTGCCATCGGGAAGTTTGAGCAATTGCAACACGGTTGCGATGACGCCAACCGTATAGATGTCTTCGGGCGCTGGGTCGTCTTTGGTGGCGTCCTTCTGGGTAACCAGCAGGATTTCACGGTTGTTCTTCATAACCTCTTCGAGTGCGTTGACCGACTTTTCACGGCCTACGAAGAGGGGAGCAATCAGGTGGGGGAAAACGACGATATCCCGTAGCGGCAGCACGGGAAAGATCTTGATGTCGTCGGGGCGGATTTCTTCGGTCATAGACAATCCTCAAAGTCAAACGGCGCCGTCTTCAATGAAGCCCGACGCCGTTACCGTTCAGCGTTGAGTGGCAAAATGGTTGCCCACGCATAATCTTTCAAGGGCGCGCGATGCGGCGTATGTGCCGTATCGCTTCACCGGGTGCATCCGTTAGGACGCCGCGCCGGTAACCCCTGTTTCTTCTTCGCCTTCCTCGTAGATGAACAATGGCTGTGCATCACCATCGATCACTTCCGCATTGACGACAACCTCGTGCACACCCTTCATCGAAGGGAGGTCGAACATGGCGTCGAGCAGTACGTTTTCGAGGATGGATCGCAGGCCGCGTGCGCCAGTCTTGCGGGTAATGGCCTTCCGGGCGACCGATGCAAGCGCATCGTCTGTGAAGGTGAGTTTGGCACCTTCCATCTCGAACAAGCGTTGGTACTGCTTGACCAGAGCGTTCTTCGGCTCGGTCAGAATCTGGATCAACGCAGCCTCGTCGAGATCGCGCAGCGTTGCGATAACAGGCAAGCGACCGACGAATTCGGGGATGAGACCGAATTTCAGCAGGTCTTCGGGTTCCAGTTCCGCCAGCAGATCGCCGATTGTGCGCTCTTCCTCGGTGCGCACATCCGCACCAAAGCCGATAGAGCTACCCTTGTTGCGCTGCGAGATCACTTTATCGAGACCGGCGAAAGCACCGCCGCAGATGAACAGGATGTTCGTCGTATCGACCTGCAAGAACTCCTGCTGAGGGTGCTTGCGCCCGCCCTGCGGCGGCACCGAGGCGACAGTACCTTCCATGACCTTTAGCAGTGCTTGCTGCACGCCCTCGCCAGAAACGTCGCGGGTAATCGACGGGTTATCCGACTTGCGGCTGATCTTGTCGATTTCGTCGATATAGACGATCCCGCGCTGCGCCCGCTCGACATTGTAATCGGCGGATTGCAGCAGCTTGAGGATGATGTTCTCGACATCCTCACCCACATACCCGGCCTCGGTCAGCGTCGTCGCATCAGCCATCGTGAAGGGTACGTCGAGTATGCGCGCTAGCGTCTGGGCCAGCAGCGTCTTGCCGCAACCCGTAGGGCCGATCAGCAGGATGTTAGACTTGGCCAACTCCACGTCGCTCGACTTTTGCGAGTGGTTCAGGCGCTTGTAGTGGTTATGGACGGCCACAGACAATACGCGCTTCGCGCCGCGCTGCCCGATCACGTAATCGTCCAGAACCTGACAGATTTCCTGTGGCGAAGGGACGCCATCGCCGGATTTCACGAGCGAGGATTTGTTTTCCTCGCGGATGATATCCATGCACAGCTCGACGCATTCATCACAAATGAACACCGTTGGCCCGGCGATCAGTTTGCGTACCTCGTGCTGGCTTTTGCCACAAAAGGAACAGTAGAGCGTATTCTTCGAATCGCCGGTGTTGCTCATTCGTTTCTCCCCGAGCCGCCCGTGCGGCTGGTCTGATTGATCCCGATGCTACAGCCATGCGACATCGGGGCCAAGTCTTATGCCTTTCAATGAAAAGGCAACGACATATTCGTCACACCGACATTGACGGACCGTGTACGGCCCGGTCAAGAGGAGTGAAAATCAGCTTTCCGCTGCGTCCGCATCCAGATCGCCACGATTCTCGACGATTTCGTCGATAAGACCCCAGTCCTTGGCCTTCTGAGCGGTCATGAAGGTGTCGCGTTCCAGTGCTTTCTCGACCGCTTCGATCTTCTGGCCCGTGTGATGGACGTAGATCTGGTTGAGGCGCTGGCGAAGTTCGAGGATCTCACGTGCCTGAATCTCGATATCCGATGCCTGACCGTTGAACCCGCCCGAAGGCTGGTGCACCATGATACGGCTGTTCGGAAGTGAGAATCGCATACCGGGCGCACCGGCAGTCAGCAACAGCGACCCCATCGATGCGGCCTGACCGATGCAGAGCGTCTGCACCTTCGGCTTGATGTACTGCATCGTGTCGTAGATCGACAGGCCGGAGGTGACGACACCACCGGGGCTGTTGATGTACATCGCGATTTCTTTCTTCGGGTTCTCGGCTTCGAGAAACAGAAGCTGTGCGACCATCAATGTTGCCATGCCGTCATGGACGGGGCCAGACACGAACATGATCCGCTCTTTAAGCAGACGCGAATAGATATCGTAGGAGCGCTCGCCCCGGCTCGTCTGCTCGACGACCATCGGTACGAGGGTATTCATGTAGGTATCAACGGGGTCTCTCATATCGCGCTCCGGGTGCTTAAGATGCCGAGAGCGCCCCGGTGAAGCGGGACGCTCGAATCGTAATCGGCCACGGGCCGTTGAAGAAGGGTGAAGATTGCCGCGAAAAATTTATCGCGGACAACGTATATCGCTCTAGACCGACTCGGATTCAAGATCTTCGAGGGCCTTCTCCAGTTCTTCTTTCGTCACTGTCTTTTCGGTGATCGTCGCCTGCGCGAGGATGTGATCGACGACTTTATCCTCGAAGATCGGGGCCTGCATCTCGTTGATGGCCTGCTGGTTGCCCTGCACCCATTCGATGAACTGGCGCTCCTGACCGGGGTATTGGCGGGCCTGCTGGATCATCACGTCGCGCAGTTCTTCCTCGGTGACGGTGATGCTGTTCTCGGAGCCGATATGCGCGAGGAGAAGGCCCAGCATCACGCGGCGGCGTGCGATCTTGGTGTGCTCTTCGGTCGGCTCGATTTCGGGATGATCATGGCCTTCGACTTCGGGATTTTCGTCATGCCAAAGCTGATGTGCGACCTGCTTGGCCTCGATTTCCATCATCGTGGGCGGCAACTCGAACTCCACCCGGCCATCCAGATCGTCCAGCAGCTTGCGTTTCAGGAATGCGCGGCTGGCTTGCTCGAACTCACTGCCGACGCGGGTGCGGATATCGTCCTTGAGGGAATCGAGCGATTCCATGCCGAAACGCTTGGCAAATTCATCGTCCAGATCGGCCTGCTTCGGGGCTTTCACCTCTTTCACGGTCGTCTCGAACGTCACGGCTTTCCCGGCGAGTTCGGCGTTGCCGTATTCTTCGGGCATCGTCAGCTCGATCGTCTTCTCGTCGCCCGCCTTAACGCCGGTCAATTGATCTTCGAAGCCGGGCACGAATTGGCCCGAACCGATCACGAGGGGGAAGTCTTCTGCCGCGCCGCCATCGAAGGGTTCGCCGTCCAGTTTGCCTAGGAAGTCGATCACGACCTGATCTTTTTCCTCTGCCGCGCCGTCTTTCGTCTCGTAGTTGACTGCATCGGCGGCCAAGCGGCCCAACGCTTCATCGACTGCGGTTTCTTCGACCTGAACCACCATCTTTTCGAGTTCGATGGTCGAGAAGTCGACTTCGGGCACATCGGGCAGCAATTCGTAGGCGACGGTGAGCGAAATGTCGTCACCCTCTTTGAAATCTTCGTTCGTCATCTTGACGTCTGGAGTCATGGCCGGGCGATGATCTTTCTCGGCGACCAGATCGCGAACGGTGACGTCGACAATTTCCTGAATGCTTTCGCCCAGCAGGCTTTGCCCAAACATCTTGCGCATCAGAGGCAGGGGGGCCTTACCTTTGCGGAAGCCCTTCATCTCGAAATTGGCCTGAGCATCTTTCAGCTTGGTCGTAACCGCGCCTTCGATCTCCGAGCCGGGGATCGTGATATCGTAGACGCGGATCAACCCGTCCGATTTGCTTTCCGTCACTTGCATCGTCTGGTCCTGATCTCTTCGTCGTTACAAAATACCGCTCATCCGCAGGAGCGGGTCTATCGAATCTGTTCGTCCATCTAGCGAAGCGCTGGTACGGGCGGAGGGACTTGAACCCCCACACCATAAGGCACCAGAACCTAAATCTGGCGTGTCTACCAATTCCACCACGCCCGCAAGGTCGCGCTTCGCCGCGCTCTATAGCAATGGCGATAGCGGGGTGCACCAAGAAAATCGTCCCATGTCAAGCATCCTTGGCTGTCGAAGGCGATGTCCAGTGCAGAACCCGCTTTAGGACATCGGGCAAAGCCTCTGGAATGTCTTCCGCAATCAGGCCGGGGCCGAGGGTGCGGCCCGCTTCGACATGCAGCCATGCGGCAGATTCGGCGGCGCTCATCGGATCAAGGCCACGGGCGAGGAGGCCGGTAATCATCCCTGCCAGCACATCGCCAGAGTCGGCGGTGGCGAGCCACGGTGCGGCGCGCTCGTAATGGGCCGAGTTGATCGGCGCGCGCCCGGACGGGTCGGCGATCACCGTATCGGCCCCCTTGAACAGTACGACGCGCCCCGCTGCCAGCGTACACATCTCACGCTGCGCCCGGCGCGTTCATCAATTCAAGGCCGGTAGCCTCGCCATTGTCGGCGGCCATTTGCTCAATGGCCCGTATCAAGTGCGGGGAGAGTGCGTGATTTGCCTGAAAACTGGGCGCAGTGCCTAAATTAACGGCATTTTCGTCTTCCGTGAAAACACGCTAACCATTTGTCCCATTGATCCACAATGGTTTTTTCATTTGGCACTACTCTTGCTGACCCGTGACACGACCGCGCCTCCATGCGCGGCAGAGAAGGGCATTGTCAGCATGAAAAAGATTGAAGCCATCATCAAGCCGTTCAAGCTTGATGACGTGAAGGAAAGCCTTCAGGAAGTCGGCGTTCAGGGCTTGACCGTCATCGAAGCCAAGGGCTTTGGGCGGCAGAAGGGTCATACCGAACTGTATCGCGGGGCGGAATACGTCGTTGATTTCCTGCCCAAAGTGAAGATCGAGGTCGTCGTCGATGACGCGCAGGTCGCGCAGGTCGTCGAGGCCATCGTCAATGCCGCAAAAACCGGCAAGATCGGCGACGGCAAAGTCTTCGTCAGTACCATCGAACAATCCGTGCGCATCCGCACCGGCGAGGAGGGTGTCGAGGCGCTCTGAACGCCCGGCCCCGCAAGAATTCTAACCAGAAGGACCACACCATGAGCGACGCAAAAACCCTCCTCAAGCAGATCAAGGACGAGGGCGTCGAATACCTCGACATCCGCTTCACCGACCCGCGCGGCAAGATGCAGCACGTTACCGCCATCGTCGATGTCGTCGATGAAGACTTCCTCGAAGAAGGCTATATGTTCGACGGCTCCTCCATCGCTGGCTGGAAGAGCATCGAGAATTCCGACATGAAACTGGTGCTTGATTGCGCATCGGCTTACATCGACCCCTTCTACGCGCAGAAGACCATGGCCGTCTTTGCCGATGTGGTCGAGCCTGACACCGGCGAAGCCTACGAGCGCGACCCGCGCGGCACGGCCAGCAAAGCCGAGGCCTACCTCAAATCCTCAGGTATCGGTGACGTCTCGTATTTCGGCCCTGAAGCCGAATTCTTCGTCTTCGACAACGTCCGTTATGACGTCTCGATGGAGCGCGTCGCCTACGAGGTTGATGCCGCCGATAGCCCATGGAATTCGTGGACCGAGTATGAGATGGGCAACACGGGCCACCGCCCCGGCGTCAAGGGCGGCTACTTCCCGGTCAA
>CALJIU010000329.1 GCA_937974055.1 uncultured Neomegalonema sp.
CAGCGCCAAAATCGCCAGATGCATATGCCGTAGCAGTATCTCGCTATCGCCCAGCATCGCCAGAATCTGCGCCACGATGGGCAGCAGGTCAGCGCGATTGATCTCGATGCAGCGGGTCCAACTCATAGGCGTTGCGTATCCTTGTCAAAAACAAAACATGAACAAACGACATGAAAATTCCCCAAATGTCAAGCGCGCGCTGCTAAAGCCATGGAAATTGCTTGATAGGGACGGACTGTTTCTCCCTCTCCCCGCTTGCGGGGGGGGGCGTCGTGCAGCGAAGGGCCGGGGTGGGGGGTCTTTCAACCATAACCACCGTCCCCTTTCGGCACGCCCCCCTCCCAACCTCCCCCCGCAAGCTGGGAGAGGAGCTTGACCGCGCCTATTGGTAGACCTTCCCGTTCAGGCGAGTGCCCTGCCTCCCCCCTCGCTGCACCCCATTCGGCCCGATCCCCGCAACACGGGTGCGACCGAATGATACTTACAAAGCGTTTTCAGCAAAAGTGGGAACCGGTTTTGCGGTTCGAAAACGCGACCAAACAAAAGCTTAGAGGTTTTGAGGCGAACCGAGGTTCGCTGAAAAAGCTCTATACGTAAACTTGTATAAGACTCTTCACAATCCGCTCCCGATGCCCGATACCTCGCCCTAGAAACGAATCCAATCGGGGGGAGCCGAACCATGGCCATCACGCATCTCAAGACCGCATCGAAGACATCCGCGACCGGGGCAGACGATACCCGCGAGATCGTCCAGAAAATCCTCGACGAGATCGAAACCGGCGGTGACGAGGCGGCGAAACGCTACGCGGCCCAGTTCGACAAATATGACGGCGATATCATCGTCTCGCGCGGCGAGTTGGATGATGCGGCGGCCAAGGTGCCCGCGAAACTCAAAGACGATATCCGCTTCGCCCATGACAATGTTCGCCGCTTCGCCGAGGCGCAGAAGACCACCATCACCGATATGCAGATGGAAATCATCCCCGGCCTGATCGCGGGGCAGAAGGCCATCCCCTGCGATGCCGCCGGCTGTTACGCGCCGGGGGGCCGCTACGCCCATATCGCCAGCGCCATGATGACGGTGACGACCGCAAAGGTCGCGGGCGTGAAGCATATCGCCGCCTGCTCGCCCCCCCGTCCCGGCGCGGGCAATGGCGATGGCGGAGTCCACCCCGCCATCCTCTACACCGCCGATCTGTGCGGAGCCGATAAAATCCTCGCGCTCGGCGGCGTGCAGGGCATCGCGGCGATGGCCTTTGGCCTGTTCGGTCTGCCCAAGGCCGATATCCTCGTCGGCCCCGGCAACCAATTCGTCGCGGAGGCCAAGCGCATCCTCTTCGGGCGCGTCGGCATCGACATGTTTGCCGGACCGACCGACAGCCTGATCCTCGCCGATGAAACCGCCGATCCCTTCATCGTCGCATGGGACTTGGTTGGACAGGCCGAGCACGGCTACAATTCCCCCGTCTGGCTCGCCACCACCGACCGCGCCCTGGCCGAAAAGGTCATGGAGCTGGTCCCCGGCATGATCGAGAGCCTGCCGACGCTGAACCGCGACAACGCTTTCGCCGCATGGCGCGATTATGCCGAGGTCATCGTCTGCGATACCCGTGAGGAGGTCGCGCAGGTTTCCGACGGCATCGCCCCCGAACACCTGACGGTGCAGGCCGCCGATCTCGACTGGTGGCTCGACCGCCTCACTAGCTACGGCTCGCTGTTCCTCGGCGAGGAAACCACCGTGGCCTTCGGCGACAAAGCATCGGGCACCAACCACGTCCTTCCCACCTCCGGCGCGGCCCGTTATACTGGTGGCCTCTCGGTCCATAAATACATGAAGCTCGTCACATGGCAGCGCGCCACCCGCGACGCCGCCCGCCCCGTCGCCGAAGCCACCGCCCGCATCTCGCGGTTGGAGGGCATGGAAGGCCACGCCCGCACCGCCGATATCCGGCTGGAAAAATACTTCCCCGGCACAAATTTCGACCTGACGGCAGCGGATGACTGAAGCGCGGGCCGCCCATCCGGCTCGCTGAAAGGAAGCACATGAGCGGGGACACCACTCTTTTCAGTCCACCGCCCGTGCCATTGGGCACGGTTGCCTCCATCCGTGCCCTGATGCGTGATCCGCTGACCTTCTGGCCGCAGGAACTCTACGACGGCGAAACCGCCCTCCACTCGCGGTTCGCCGGGAACAGCTACGTCGATACCTCCCGCCCCGATGACGTAACCGCCGTTTTGCTCGACCGGCGGGACTGCTTTGCCCGCTCGCGTTTCGTCAAGGCGATGCTCGCCCCGGCCATGGGCGACGGCCTGATCGTCGCGGATGGCGAAAGCTGGCGGCACCAGCGCAGCGTTGCCGCCCCCGCCTTCCGCCAGAGCGCGCTCGACGCGCTGGTTCCCGTCTTCGACCGGGCCGCCCTGCGCGCGGTGGGCACGATGGGGACCGGCGGTGATCGGCCCGTCATGCCGGTGCTGATGTCCGCGACCCTCGATATCATCGTCGAAAGCCTGTTCGGCGATGCCGAGTTCGATCGCGAGGGCGTGACCCGCGATGTCGGTGCCTTCCTCGACGTGATGGGCAGCCCGCATATCCTCGATCTCCTCGGCCTGCCCGCATGGTTGCCCCGCATAGGGCGCGGCGAGGGCGTCGCCGCCGCAAGACGGATGCGTGCCGTCAGCGCGCAGATACTGGAAAGCAAACGCGCGGCACCGGGCGAGGACGGCTCGATGACCGCCCACCTGCTGCGCGCCACCGACCCCGAAACCGGCGCGCGCCTGAGTGACGAAGCGATCATCGACAACATCATCACCTTCGTCGGCGCGGGCCATGAAACCACGTCGGTCGGCCTCGCGTGGACCCTCTGGCTGCTAGCCCATCGCCCCGAATGGCAGGAACGCCTGCTGGCCGAATCCGATGGGCTGGACGGTCCGATAGGGCCGGATACCCTGCCGAATCTCGCCCTGCACACGCGGGTATTTCAGGAATCGATGCGCCTGTTCCCGCCCGTCGTCGCCGTGGGTCGCCAAGTCATCGCGCCCGTCCATATCGGCGGGGTCGATCTCGGGCCGGGCGACCATGTAAACCTGATCGCCGTCGCCATGCACCGAAATCCCGCCCATTGGCCCGATCCCGACCGCTTCGATCCCGACCGCTTCCTCCCCGAAGCCGTGAAGGCCCGCCATCGCCACGCCTATCTGCCCTTCGGCGGGGGCGCGACCATGTGCATCGGCTGGAAACTGGCACTGATGGAGGCGACCGTCCTGCTTACGCGCATCGTCCGGGCCTTCGCCATCGCCCCGGTCGCGGGCGCGCCGCCGCCTGTCCCCAAGGTACGGGTGACCATGCGCCCCGATGACGGGATGCGCCTGTCCCTCACGCCCCGCCTTGACCGAACCGTCTTCGGCACGTAGCGGTGATGCCCGAACTGGAGGTGAAAATGGATACCGAAACGATGCCCCGCACCTTCTCCGGCAATTTCACCCAGCAGGAGCCATTGCCCGAAGCCGCCATCGACGCGGCGGTCGCCGTCATGCGCTCGGGCCGCTTGCATCGTTACAACGTCGCCCCCGGCGAAGACGGCGAGACGGCCCTGCTAGAGCGGGAATTCGCCGCCCAACTCGGCGTCCCCTACTGCCTCGCCACCGGCTCTGGCGGCACGGCGATGCAGATTGCGCTGACCGCCTGCGGCCTGACGCGCGGCACGCCCGTCCTCACCAACGGCTACACCCTGTCCCCCGTCCCCGGTGCGATCCATATCGCGGGGGGCGTGCCGGTACTGGTCGAGACGACCGACGACATGGTCATCGACCTCACCGATCTCGACGCCAAGGCCGCCGCCCACCCCGGCACCTTCCTCATGCTCTCGCACATGCGCGGCCATCTCGCCGATATGGAGCGGGTCGTCGAAATCTGCGCC